>JBHHUI010000009.1:0-14528 GCA_046753805.1 Anaerolineales bacterium | reverse complement strand
GGGCCTCCACGACCTCCCACGGGTCGGTCGGCCCCACCCACGGATCGCCCTGGATGTGGTCGAGCAAGCGGCGCACGGTCTTCGTGCCAGAGATTTCAAATTCGTCCCACGGGTTGCCGAAGTTACCGAGCGTGAAAATGGTCGAGCCTACACAATACGCATCTTTCTGCATTTCGCGGTCGTACCAGATGAGTTGTTCGGCGTAGTAAATCTCCGGGTCGCGCTCCGGCCCGCGCCAGTAGTCGATCGGGTCGGTGCGGCCATCCCACTGGAGCCAGCGGTCTTTGATGCGCCGCCACGGGCCGCTGAACATCGGCTCGCACCACGTGCCGACGCTGTCGGTGCCGTTCTCGGTGATGACGATCGGCAGCCGTCCCATCCCGTGCGGCGCGAGGATTTGCCGGTGTACCTTGCGGTAGCGTAACGCCAGCCAGCCGGTGTCGTCGTCGGTGGGAGTCGTGCCGCACTCACCGTGCTCGACGCCGGTGTTGAAAGGCCCCCACCCGGACCAGAGAAACGGCCCGCCGTATTCATGCAAGCCGAGCAGACCCTTATGCTCGTGGGCAGCCTCCAGCGCCGGGAGGAAAGCCTCCCACAATCGGTTGTCGTGCTCCACCTCGGGATAGCCCGTGGAGAAGTTGCCGACGACGGCGCGCAGCCCCCTGTCGGCCAGCAGGCGCACCCGCTCGGCCTCGAAACTGGCATACCAGGCCATGCCCGCGCGGGCCTCCGCATCCTGGGGTGCGCCGAAAGACGGTTCGTTGTGGCCTTCCCAATATCGTATTTCCGGCATCTCGCGGTAGTGCCGTTCCTGCATGCGCACATAATCCAGGGCAGCCTGTTTCGGATCGATGCCGCTGCGCCATTGCTCGCCGGCCGTGAGCGGGTCGAACCAGCGGCCGATAATCAATACGTCGGGGTTATGCTGCAGCCACTCCTGCGCCGGGTGGTTGCTGACCAGCTTGACGAGGCGGCCGCCGCGCTGCACGAATTCAGCCAGTTCCGGACGCCCGGCCAGCACGTGTGGACCCAGTTTGCTCGGCATAGCGCGCTCCTTAGGTGCGTACTCGTATGTGACATTCGATTATAGTCACGAAGCGCTTTGGGGCAAAAGCTCGCGCGACCTCGGAGGTCCAATATGCAGCGCATGTTAAAATTCGGCCATGGCCACGACGAGCGACCACCTGCAGACGCTGCTCGACAACCTGCCCACCCGCCCCGGCTGCTACTTAATGAAAGACGGCCAGGGCAAGATCATCTACGTGGGCAAAGCCGTCAACCTGCGCAACCGCGTGCGCTCGTACTTCCACGCCTCCGCCGATCACAACGCCAAGACGCGCGAACTGGTCAGCCGCATCGAAGACATCGAGTGGATCGTGGTCGCTTCCGAACTGGAAGCATTGCTGCTCGAATACAACCTGATCAGCCGACACAAGCCCAAATACAACGTCCGCTGGAAAGACGACAAGAAGTACCCCTACATCAAGGTGCACTGGGGCGACCCATTCCCGAAAGTGTCGGTCACGCGCCGCATGGAGATGGATCACGGCGACGGGGCGCGCTATTTCGGGCCGTACACCAGCGTGTGGGCCGTGCACCAGTCGCTCGACACGCTGCGCAAGATTTTCCCCTATCTCACTTGCGACCGGGTGATCACCGGACAGGACGCACGCGCCTGCCTGTACAAAGACATCAAGCTCTGCAACGCGCCCTGCGTCGGCGCTGCGACACAGGCGGAATACCGTGCGATGATCAACGACCTGTGCCGGTTCCTGTACGGCAACACGAAAGCGGTGGTGGAGCGGCTGCAGGCCGAGATGGCGCGCGCCTCCGAAGAACTGCGCTACGAAAAAGCCGCCGCCATCCGCGACCAGTTGCTCGCCATCGAACGCATTGTCGAGAAGCAGAAGATCATCAGCCAGCACGACGTAAACTCGGATGTAGTGGCATTCGCCCGCGACGGCGCTGGCAACGATGCGTGCGTGCAGGTATTCTTCATCCGCGCCGGCAAGTTGATCGGGCGCGACTATTTTGTGCTGGAGGGCACGGCCGACGAGAACGACGGCAAAGTGCTCTCTGCCTTCCTGAAGCAGTTCTACCACAAGGCCGCCTACGTGCCGCCGGAAGTGCTGCTGCCCGATGAAGCCGCCGAAGCCCAGATCATTCAACAGTGGCTGCGCGACCGGCGCGGCGGCAAGAAAGTATCGCTCTCGGTGCCGCGCCGCGGAGCGAAACGCGAGTTGGTGCAAATGGCGGCCGAGAACGCGGCCGAAGTGATGGCGACCCTGAGGGCGCAGTGGGAAGCCGACTCGCACAAGCAGGAGACTGCACTCGCCGAACTGCAATCCGCCTTTGGGCTCTCGGCCCCGCCCAACCGCATGGAATGCTACGACATCTCCAACACGCAAGGCGATGCCGCAACCGGCAGCATGGTCGTCTTCCATCGCGGCGTGCCGCGCAAGTCGCACTACCGGCGCTTCACCATCCGCACCGTGCAAGGCCCGGACGACTACGCCAGCATGCGCGAGGTGCTGACGCGGCGCTTCCAGCGCTGGCGGGACATCGACGATGTCCGGGCCGGACGAACGTCCGCCGCGCCCGGCAAGAAACCCGACGAATCATTCGCCCGCCTGCCGGATTTGCTGGTGGTGGATGGCGGCAAGGGTCAACTCGGCATCGCCAGCGAAGTGTTACAGGCCTTCGAGTTGAACGACCGGGTGCCGCTGGTCAGCCTCGCCAAGCGCGAGGAAGAGGTCTTTGTGCCCGGCAAGCGGAAGCCGGTACTGCTGCCGCGCCGGTCGCAGGGATTATTCCTGCTGCAGCGCTTGCGCGACGAGGCGCATCGCTTTGCGCTGGCGCACCACCGCACGCGCCGCCGCAAAGCCGGCGTGGCTTCCCAACTGGACGCGATTCGTGGCATCGGGCCGGCGCGCCGCCGGGCGTTGCTCACGAGCTTCGGCTCGTTGGAGGGCATCCGCGCAGCCAGCGTGGAGGAACTGGCGCGCGTCAAGGGCATGAGCTTCGCGGCAGCGCAGGCAGTAAAGGCTTCACTTTGAAACCTGCGCGCGACACCGTACGAAGTTGGCTTGCTGCTAAACTTTGGCCCCAAACCAACGTTCGTCCGTAGGGCTTTTGACAACGAAAACAAGCCTTCGGCCACCTGGAGTCCGACCTGATTTCGTCCGCGTTCCTCCGCGCTTGTCCGCGTCCCTATGCTGATCAGCGTCCATCTGCGTGAATCTGCGTCCCATTCCTTATGAAGCCAATCATCCACGTTGACACACTCACCAAGCGCTACAAGCAGGCCGAGGTCAACGCCGTCGATGACATCTCGTTTGAGGTCGCGCCGGGCGAGTTGTTCGCGTTGCTCGGCCCCAACGGCGCTGGCAAGACGACGACCATTTCCATCCTGACGACCATCCTCTCGCCGACCGCGGGGCGCGCGACCATTGCCGGGCACGATGTCGCCACCGAAGCGAGCGCCGTACGGCAGCAGATCGGCATCATCTTCCAGCAGCCCAGCCTGGACTTGAACTTGAGCGCCGAAGAAAACGTGCGTTTCCATGCCGTGATGTACGGGCTGTATCCGTACCGGCCGCTTTATTCGCTGATGCCCCGGGCGTACAAACAACAACTCATGGAATTGTCCGCGTTGCTGGGCATTTCCGACGAAATCTTCAAACCGGTTAAGACCTTCTCCGGCGGGATGAAGCGCAAGCTGGAGATCATTCGCAGCTTGATCCATCAGCCACAGGTGCTCTTCCTGGACGAGCCGACCGTCGGGCTCGACGCAACCAGCCGCCGCAACCTGTGGGAATACATCCGGCAAGTGCGGTCGGATCGCGGCACCACGGTCTTCCTGACGACGCACTACCTGGAAGAAGCCGAGGGGGCCGATACAGTCTGCATCATCAACAAAGGCCGTGTCGTCTCGCTCGGCGCGCCGGACGCGATCAAAGCGCGGCTCACCCAATCGTATTTGTTGTTGGACGCCCACGACCGCCCGGCGTTGACCGCCGAATTGACCCAGCGCGGTGTGCCTTTTACGGAGGACGGCGGCATTCGCATCGACCTTGCAGACGGCATCAACGCACACACGTTGCTAAAGTCGATCGACACGCAACTCAAAGTCGTGAAAACGCGCACACCTTCGCTGGAGGACGCGTATCTTGCTATCGTGGACCAGGCATGAGCGAGCTATCGCCTCTCCGGCTGAGGCGCGCGTGCGCCCCACCGGCACAGCGTCATTGCGTCGGGAACTCAATGCGTTCACCATCATCGCGCACCGCGACCTGCTTAAGCTGTTCCGCGACATGCCGCGCCTGGTCTCGTCGCTGATCTTCCCGTTGATCTTTATCGGCATCCTTGGCGGCACATTCGAGGCAAACCTGGGGGCGAACCTCGGCTACAGCTTCCTCACCTTCACCTTCACGGGCGTGCTCGCACAGACCCTCTTTCAATCGTCCGCCATCGGTATCGTCTCGCTCATCGAAGATCGGGAAAACGACTTCAGCCAGGAAATCTTTGTCTCGCCGGTATCGCGCCACTCGATCGTGTTCGGCAAGATTCTGGGTGAGGCGCTTGTATCAATGGTACAGGGCGTCGGCATTGTCATCTTTGCCTTCGTCATCGGCATCCCCCTGTCTCTGACGCAAGTGGCGCTGCTGCTACTTGTTTCGTTTGTCGTGTGCATCTTCGGCGGGGCGTTCGGCGTCGTCATGATGGCGAACCTGAACTCGCAGCGCACGGCCAACCAGATATTCCCTTTTGTGATGCTGCCGCAGTATTTCCTTGCCGGCGTCTTCGCGCCCATCAAGGTGCTGCCGTGGTATCTGGATATCCTCTCGCGCATCTCACCCATGCGCTACGCCGTGGACTTGATGCGCAATGCCTTCTACGCGGGGCACGCAGACTACTCCAAAGTAGTGCTGACCAGCCCGATCACGAACCTGACGGTGATAGGCGCGCTGTTTGTAGTCTTCCTCGTCATCGGTACATGGATCTTCGTGCGCAAAGAGCAGAACCGCTAAACCGGTCGGGGAGCCGATACAATAATCCGGCCGCCATCTGGAACCCGGGGATGTCGTCCCGTCCGTTCTGCACCTCCAATCGAATAGCGCAACCGTCCGCCTCGGGTGCGGTACAATCCGCGCGCACCCATATCTCACCTGGACCATGCCATGATCAATGAGAACTCCATCCACGCGGTAAACGCGGCGCGCTTCCATGGACGCGGCGGTGAGCATTTCACCGCACCGCTCTACCACTCGTACTGTTTCTCGAATCTGCCGGGCGCCTTCAAGCACGCGCTCGGATTGGAGAGCCGCACTCGACTGCCCGACGACGTACTTGGCGGCCTACCAACACAGTATGACAAAGTTATCTTCCTGTATATCGACGCCTTCGGCTGGAATGCGTTCGAGCGCGCCCGTGACAACTCCCCTTTCCTGCAGCGATTCGTCACGGAGGGAGTCGTTTCCAAGCTGACATCGCAGTTTCCTTCCACGACCACCGCCCACGTGACCACGCTTTACAACGACGCGCCCGTCGGCATGCACGGCGTGTACGAATGGTTCTACTACGAGCCGCTGCTCGATCGGGTAATCTGCCCACTGATGTACGCTTTTGCCGGCGACGAACAGCCGGGCACGCTCGTTCCCACCGGAGTTGCACCGCCGCAAATCCTCCCCACCCGCACCCTGCACATGGACTTGCAGGCGGTAGGAGTCAATTCGTATGTTTTTCAGCACGAGGGGCTTTCGGAATCGCCTTACGCGATGATGGCAAACGCCGGGGCGACGAAGTCAATCTCGTTCAAAACGTTTCCAGAGGCTTGCACGCTCCTCGCCAACGCAGTGAAGCACAGTCGCGAAAAAGCGCTCTATTTCCTGTATTGGGATGCAGTGGACACAATCGGACACGATTATGGCCCTTCTTCTGTGCATTATGCCGCCGAATTGGATGCGTGCCTGACGACGCTGGAGCGTGTCCTGATGAAACAAATGGATCCCCCGCCCGGCAGCACGCTCCTGCTCGTCTCCACCGACCACGGTCAGGTCGACGTCGGCCTCGACACGAACTTCTATCTCAACGTCGCACTGCCGGAGATTGTGCCGCTTGTGGCGACCAACCGCGACGGCTTGCCGCTCGCGCCCGCCGGCTCGCCGCGCGACTTCTTCTTGCATGTGAAACCGGGATGTGCAGACGAGGCCGCCGACATACTTTCGCAACGGTTGGACGGTTTTGCCGATATCCGGCGCACAGAGGACCTGATCGATGCGGGTTTCTTCGGCCCGGACGTTTCAGCCACATTCCGCGCGCGTGTGTCCGACCTTGTGATCCTGCCATATGGCGGCAACACGGTTGCGTGGTACGAGGAGGGCCGCTTCGAGATGAAGCACCGCGGCCAACACGGCGGTCTGCACCAGCACGAAATGGAAATCCCGCTGCTGGCGCTGGCGCTTGATTAGTACACAGATTACGCGGATTCTCGCTGATCTGACTCCGTGGCCTCGCTTCTCTGCACCTTGCTTCCAAACGTGGTGCGCGCTCCGACGCATGCGATTGTCAAGCCGGTGATCAGGATCGTCGCATCTGCGACATCCTTTGATCCGCGTTCATCCATGTTGATCCGCGCCGAATTCTCCGGATGACCTCCCCCCCCGCCGCAACCCCCGGTTTCGCACCGCGCGCTGAACCGCCGCCGGCAGAGATGGCCGGCATCGCGCGCGCTGCGACGATCATCGCCGCCGGAAACGTGGCCTCCCGGTTGCTCGGCCTGGTGCGCGATACAACCAAGTCGTACTATTTTGGTGCAACCGGCCCGGTGAGCGCCTTCAACATCGCCGCCAAAGTGCCCATGTGGTTCTACGACCTGCTGGCGGGCGGCATGGTCAGTTCGGCGCTGGTGCCAGTATTCAGCGAGTATGCGCGCCCGGAAAAGCGCGCCGAACTGTGGCAGATCGTCTCGTTCCTGCTCACGCTGACGGTGCTCGGGTTGTCGCTGTTCATGCTCGCCGGCGAACTGTTGGCCTCCCAGATCGCAGTGCTCCTGGGCGGCGGTCTCAGCCCGGAGACGCTGGCGCTCACGGCGAGCCTTCTGCAGATCACGCTGCCGGCGATGCTGTTCCTGAACATTGCGGGCATCCTGGCCGGGCTGCTCTACGCCCTCAAGCGGTTCACGCTCCCCGCATTCAATGCCGCCATCTTCAACCTGGGTATCGTGCTGGCTACGGTGATCTTCGCGCGGCAGGCCGGCATCCGGGCCATGGCAATCGGGCTACTGCTGGGCGCGGTCTTCCAGGTCGTGCTCCAGCTACCCGGGCTGCGCGACTCGCATTTGCGGGTTGCGTTCAACTGGCGCCATCCGGCCGTCCGGCGCATCGCCCGGTTGTATTTCCCGATCGTCCTCGGGCTCGTGGTGGACATGGTGAGTCGCGCCATCTCGTACCGGCTGGCATCCGCAACCGGCGACCAGTCCATCGCCTGGATGGACTATGCGACTACACTGATGCAGTTCCCGCTTGGCCTCACGTCGACCGCCGTGGCTGTGGCGATCCTACCGACGTTGGCGCGGCAAGCCGCCGACGCCGACAACGCGGTTGCCCGAGCCCGGTTTCTTGCCACGCTCGCACAGGGTTTGAAACTGGTGCTGGTATTGATCATCCCGGCCACGGCCGGGCTGTTCCTGCTCGCCCGCCCGATTGTCGAATTGATCTTCGAGCACGGCGATTTCCTCGCCAGCGACACGACCATGGTGACGCTGGTGCTGCGCCTGTATCTGCTCGGCCTGATCGCGGCCGCCGTCGATCTGCCGCTCGTCAACGCCTTCTACGCGCGGCAGGATGCGTGGACGCCCGCCATGGTCGGGTTGGCGGGCGTCTTTATCTATCTGGGGGCGGCGCTCGCGCCGTCGCTGTGGCGGCCCATGCGGCTGACCGACCTGATCATCGCCAACGCCGTACAGCTCACGAGCCACGCCCTCATCATGTGGACGTTACTGCACCGGCGCATGGGGAACTTCCGCGGGCACCGGCTGGGAACCACCGTTTGGCAGGCCGGGCTGGGTACAATTTTGATGCTTGCCATTGCATGGGCTGGCCTGCTGACGATGGGTCGGATCCATTGGCCGGCGGCAATCATCGGCGAGGCTGCAACCGTTGCCGTCCCCGGAATTCTGGGGGTGCTCGTTTATCTCGGCGCGCTCTCTCGCATGCGAATCCCCGAAGTTGCGCTTGTACGTGGACTCTTGCAGCGGCGCTCTTGACCCATTGTTATAATCGCGGCCGATGAAACTCAAATCCGAAGACCGCCCCTCCCTCTCACCCGATCTATACACCGAAGCATACTTCCGTGAAGCCTGCGAGGGCTTCGACGAGTTCAACGAGACGCAGGGCGAACGTCTGTCGCGCCGTCTGTCGGCGGCTTTCGCGCTGGCGGAGGTGCGTCCCGGCATGCGCGTGCTCGACGTGGGTTGCGGCCGGGGCGAGATACTGCGTCATTGCGCGCAGCTCGGCGCGGAGGCGTACGGCATCGATTACGCGCCGGTGGCCGTGCACATGAGCCGGTCAGCCATCTCCGACGAAGTGGGGGCCGCCAACCCGGGCAACGTGGGCGTGGCGCGCGCCGACGCCAAATATTTGCCATTTCCAGCCGGGTATTTCGACCGCGTGCTCATGTTCGACGTCGTAGAGCATCTTTTTCCCTGGGAATTAGACATTGCCATGCGGGAAGTCCGGCGTGTGCTCAGGCCGGAGGGGCTATTTGTGATCCACACCGCGCCCAACGTATGGTACGACCGCTTTGCCTACCGGTTTGTGCGCGCGTTCCGACATCTTTCAGGCGCCGGCGCCGCCTACCCGGCCAACCCGCGCGCGCTGAACGTGGCCGCCAATGTGGACGTACACGTCAACGAACAAAGCGGGTTGAGCCTGTGGCACGCGCTGCGACGGAGCGGATTCCGCGGGCGGGTGTGGCTCGAAAGCCCGCCCCAGAACCGGGACGAGCGCGCCCTGCTTGCCGCCGCGCGTTTTGTTCTGTTCCGCTGGCCGCCGTTCCGCTGGTTCTTCGAGCGCGAGGTGTTCGCAGTGGCGGGGAAACGGGATCCCGGGTAGGGGCGCGGCAGGTTTTGGATGGCCCATCGTTGTGGGGGCGCAGCAAGAACTGGAAATCGGCGCCAGGCCAGAATCCCCTGCTGCGCCCCTACTTTGCGCCTTTGCGGCTTTGCGTTAAGATTGTGTCGCTGCCGGCAGGCGCTTGCCAGGCGCGACTGGCATGTAACCTGCAACGAGCCGGAATCGAATGCGCGACCGCCGATCTGTAGACGACCTTTCTATCGATGAGCTTGAACGCGTGCTGGCGATCAAGAAACGCCAGGCGCGGGAGGCCCGGCTGCGGAAGTTTCGCTCAACCGGACGCGCGCTGCGCGCCGAAGTCTCCGGCGAGCCTTTGCCGCCGGCCGGCGCGGGCGGCGCGCCGGCCCCCCGGACGAGAGCGGCCCGTTTCGGGAACGTATCGTTACTCCTGATAGAAATTGCAGCCGTGTTCGGCTTGTTGTTCATCGGCGTTTCGGCATTCAACACATACCGGACTCTCAACGCCGAAGTGAGCGAGGTCATCGCAGCCGAGAGCGCGCCGACCATTGCGCCGACGCCGATCATTGGCAGCATCGTGCTGCCCAGTGGGCATACCCCGCCCACTTCCCCCGGCGGCGCGCAATTCAATATCGCCGAAATCCCCGAGCATTTGCGTCCCGTGGTACAGGCTTTGCCGGTGCTCGACATTCCAACCCCCAGCCCGCAGCAGGCCAGCCGACTCGTCATTCCGGCCCTTAACGTCGATGCACCCATCACACAGGGCGACAGCTGGGAGCAGCTCAAGCGCGGCGTGGGGCAACATCTCGGCACGGCGGACCCCGGCCAGTCCGGCAATGTGGTGCTGTCGGCGCACAACGACATTTTTGGAGAACTGTTCCGTTATCTGGATCAGCTCACAGCGGGGGACACGTTTACAATCTATACCACCGGCAGCAGCTTTACGTATGAGGTAACCGGGTGGGACGTAGTGTCGCCGACGGCCGTGCATGTAATGGGCCAGACAGCCTCTCCCACCGCGACCTTGATCTCTTGCTATCCGTACCTTGTGGACACCGAGCGGATTGTGGTCTTTGCAGAGTTGCAGGACTGATTGGAGATCGGCGTTTGGTTATTGGAGAACAGACTTCACCCCTACACGATCTCCAATCTCTGATCTCTGATAAACTATGCCCCGATTGCCGCCGAGGCCAACGCTATGCACAAGGAGAATACGACCACAAAATGAGTAAACGAAAACGCCGACGCCGCCAGCGGACGGGCGCGCCATCCGTGGCCGGCGTGGCCACACCCAGCAGCCGCTCCGTGCCACACAGCCAGCGCGACGCGATCCCCACCGATTACACGCACATCATCCGTGACCTGAAGCGCATTGCGCTTTTCGGGGGTCTGTTAGTGGCGGGCCTGGTCGCGCTGTCCTTCGTTCTCTAGGTTTTTCGCCCCCCCGGACGGCGCGTACAGCCTCCACGCACCGCCCGGATAGCAGCTGCACTTCAACTCCGCAGCGCGCGTGTATAATTTTAAATCGAGAGTTCCCACGCCTCCGCGTGGGAATTTTTCAGAACTCTGATGTTAAACAAGCTTGCGGGCATTGAGGCCCGCTTCGACGAATTGGAACGCCTGTTGGCCGATCCATCTGTGGCGAGCGATTACTCCCGCGTTGCGGATTATGCGCAGGAGCGCGCGCGGCTGGAAGTAATCGTCGCGCACGCGCGCGAATACCGCGCCGTGCTGCACGAACTCGCGGAAGCCCGCGCCCTGCTCGATAACGCGGAGATGGCGGAACTGGCCGCCGCCGAGATTCCACAACTCGAATCACGGCAGGATCAGCTCGAACAGAAACTCAAACACCTGCTACTGCCGCGCGACCCGCGCGATGACCGAAACGTCATCGTCGAAATCCGCGCCGGGGCTGGCGGCGATGAGGCCGGCCTGTTCGCGGCCGACCTATATCGCGCCTACACACGCTACGCTGAGAACCGCAAGTGGAAAACCGAGATCATCTCGAGCAATGAGAGCGGCATCGGCGGCTTCAAAGAGGTGATTTTCGAGGTGCGCGGCAAGGGCGCGTATTCGCGGCTTAAGTACGAGTCCGGTGTGCACCGTGTACAGCGCGTGCCAAACACCGAGTCGCAGGGGCGCATCCATACCTCCACAGCGACGGTTGCCGTCATGGCGGAAGTGGACGAAGTGGAGATCGACATTCCCGACACCGATGTTCGAATGGAGGTGTACCGGGCGGGCGGCGCAGGCGGGCAGCATGTGCAAAAGAACTCGACCGCCGTGCGCCTGATCCACATTCCCACGGGGATGGTCGTGCAATGCCAGGACGAGCGCTCGCAATTGCAGAACCGACTGCGCGCCATGTCCATCCTGCGCGCCCGGTTGTACGAGATGGAACAGGAGAAGCAGCGCAGTGAGCAGGAAGCCGTGCGCCGGGCGCAGGTCGGCACCGGCGACCGCAGCGAGAAGATTCGCACCTACAACTTCCCCCAGAGCCGCGTCACCGATCATCGCATCGGCTTGACCACCCACAATTTGACGGAAGTGCTGGCGGGTGATCTGGACGCTTTCATCGACGAATTGGCCACGCGCGAGGAAGCCGAGCGTCTGGCCGAAGCAGGCATGGCATGAGTCAGGTGCTGCGGCGCTGGTCGTCAGAGCGTGAAGGCTGGTCGGAGGCGTCTTCCGATCTGCCGAAAACATCTCCCTTCCGAGGCGGAATCGAGAGCGTCGGATTCGCGCTCGCCGACGGCATCGGCCGCCTGACGACGGAAAACCCGCGCCTGGACGCCGAGGTGCTGCTCGCCCATGCCATGGGTGTACCGCGCAGCTGGCTTGTGGCGCACATCGAGACGGAGCTGACGCCAAAGGAGCGCGAGCGTTTCTTTGAATATGTCGATCAGGTGGCTGCAGGCGTGCCGCTGCCGTACGTGCTCGGGCGCTGGGAATTCTTCAAGCTCGGCTTCAAAGTGGACCCACGGGTCCTGATCCCTCGGCCGGAAACCGAACTGATGGTGGAGACCGCCCTGGCGTGGGCAAAGACGCAGCACACCCCGCGCATCGTTGATGTGGGCACAGGCTCCGGCTGCGTGGCCATTACGCTGGCCGTCAATGCACCGGCGGCGGTAATCACGGCCACCGACGTTTCGGCGGAGGCGCTCAGCCTGGCGCGCGAGAATGCTCTGGAACATGCCGTGGCCGACCGCATCCAATTCGCCGCCGGGGACGGGCTGCTCCCGGCCGGTTCAGTTGACCTGATCTGCTGCAACCCGCCGTACGTTGCGACGGGCGAACTCGATGCATTGCCGTCGGCGCTGCACGAACCACGGCTCGCGCTCGACGGCGGGCCGGATGGATTGACCGTCATCCGGCCGGTCATTCAGGCTGCGCCGCGACACCTGCTCCCGGATGGCGTGCTGTTGATGGAGATTGGCGCCAGTCAACGCGAAGCCGTGCTCGAACTTGCACGCGCCGCTTTTCCGCACGCGCAGGGGATACGTGTTTTGAAAGACCTGGCCGGCCTCGACCGGTTGCTCGTCGTTCAGTCCTGAGGCATGGAGACTCAGGTTCTCTCCTCCGACGCGCCGCAAACAATCCTGCACGCCGCCGACGTGCTCCGACATGGTGGGCTGGTCGCATTTCCAACGGATACCGTCTACGGCCTCGCCGCCAGCCTGCAATTCCCAGAGACGATTCGCAAGCTGTATGCCGTGAAGGGTCGGCCCGCGAACAAAGCCATTGCGTTGCTCCTGGCATCCGCCTCCGACCTGAACCAGGTCACTGCGGGAATCAGCGCAGCGGCGCTGTTGCTGGCAGAGGCCTACTGGCCCGGCGGACTGACGCTTGTCGCGAGGCGACATCCCACTCTACCCCGTGAGGCCACTCCAGACGAAACAGTGGGTGTGCGCGTGCCGGACCACCCGCTGGCTCTGGACCTGTTGCGCCAGACCGGACCCCTGGCCGTAACCAGCGCCAACCGTTCAGGCGAGCCGAACTCGCTCAACGCAGCTGACGTGCACGAAACTTTCGGCGGGCGGGTAGCCGTCATAATCGACGGCGGCACGGTGCCGGGCGGCATTCCTTCGACGGTGGTGGATTGTACGGTCGAGCCGCCGATGATCCTGCGCGCCGGCCCGATCACCGAAGAGCAAATCAGGGCCGTCCTGCAATCGCCACTGGCCGAGTAGCAATCACTACCAGATGATCAGCGTCAATCCGTGCCCACCCGCGTTCGATTAATGCGCTATCTGTCATGCTAATCGGCATCGACGCCAGCCGCACGACCGTCGCCCACCGGACGGGTACGGAAGCCTACGCACTCAACCTGATCCGCACGTTGCTCGCCGCCGGGGTTGACCACCGCTGGCGGCTCTACTATCGCCAATCTCCAATCTCGTTTCTCATATCTCCTGAGAATCGGGTTGAAAATCGCGTCATCCGCATGCCGCGCCTGTGGACGCACATTGGCCTCGCCGCCGAAACCGCCCGTCGCCCGCCGGACGGACTTTTTATCCCGGCGCACGCGCGGCCGCTGTGGTGCCGCGTCCCGACCGTCGTCACCGTGCACGACCTCGGCTACGTGCACTTCCCGGAGGCGCATCCACGCCGCCAGCGCGCCTATCTGGACTGGTCCACGCGGCACAGCGCGCGCCGCTCCGCGCGCCTCATCGCCGATTCGCAGGCCACGCGCAACGACCTGACCCGCTTCTACGGCACACCACCGGAGAAGGTCAGCGTTGTGTATCCGGGCTTCGACTCGACGCCATTTGCGCAAACAACTGCACAGCCCGCTGGACTGCCCACGGAGTATCTGTTGTATGTGGGCACCATCCAGCCCCGCAAGGGCCTACTGCCGCTGCTGGACGCACTGGCGCGCGTCCCGAACGCACCGCCGCTGCTATTGGCCGGGCGCGAGGGCTGGTTGAGCGAACAAATCCGACAGCGCGTATCCGAACTTGACCTGGAAAGCCGCATTCGATTCCTCGGCTACGTCTCCGACGAGGAACTCCCAGCGCTTTACGCGGGCACAACTGCCTTCGTCCTTCCCTCGCTGTACGAAGGCTTTGGCTTTCCAGTTCTGGAAGCAATGGCGGCCGGCGCACCGGTGCTGTGTTCGGATGGCGGCTCGCTGCCCGAGGTTGCCGGCGACGCAGCGCTGGTCACTCCTGCCGGTGACGTGGACGCCCTCGTTGACGGCCTACGGCGTATCCTCTCCGACAGCCCCCTGCGCGCGCACCTGGTAGAACGCGGGCACGAGCAGGTGAAGCGCTTTTCATGGGACAAAGCCGCCGCCGAGACTCTTGCCCTATTGGAAAACGCGTTCCAATAACCAACTGTTCACCATTCACCGTTCACCATTCACCGTTCACCGTTCACCATTCACCATTCACCGTTCACCATTCACCGTTCACCGTTCACCATTCACCATTCACC
>JBHHUI010000008.1:0-14581 GCA_046753805.1 Anaerolineales bacterium | reverse complement strand
CGGCTGCCCCGGCCGCAGAGGAACCCAGCACAATCGTCATCGGCACCACCGATGAAATTTCGGGTCTTGACGCCGGTACGGTTTACGCCGTGCACGATTGGGAACTCCTGCGCAACATCAATCAGTCGTTGCTGCGCTGGGAACCCGGCACGGCCAACCTTGCTCCGGGCATCGCGGACTTCCCTGAAGTCAGCGACGATGGCAAGACCTACACCTTCACACTGCGCGACGGCGTGGCGTTCTGTGACGGCACCGAACTGACCGCGCAGATGTACGTCGACCAGTTCTCGCGCACGATCAACATCCCCGACAGCGAGTCGGGCGGCGCGCTGGTCGCGCCGTATGTTGAGAGCGTGGAAGCCGACGGCAACAACGTCGTCTTCACGCTCACCGACAGCTTCGGCTTCTTCTCGTCGGTTGTGACGGGCGCGCCGTACATGCCGACGAATCCGGCCACGTTCGGCCCGGATGAGTTCAATGACTTCCCCGAAGCCAGCGCTGACGCACCGTTGTGCGGCGTTGGCCCGTGGATGATCACCAGCTACGACCCGGCCGAGCAGACCGTGCTCGAGCCCAACCCGTTCTACTTCGGCGACGACCAGCCCAAAGTCGACCGTGTGATCGTGCGTTACTTCGCCGACCCGCAGACGATGGCGCTGGCCGTACAGGAAGGCGAGATCGACGTTGCCTGGCGTATCCTCGGCCCGGACCTGCGTGCGCAACTGGCGGACGTGGATGGGCTGACGACCACGCGCATCAATGGCGGCCCGATCCGTTACTTCATCGTCAACCACGGCATCCCGCCGTTTGACGACCCGAACGTACATCAGGCTGTGGCGGCGCTCATCGACCGCGACGAAATCTCCGACCGCGTCTTTGCCGGCCAGGTGGTGCCGTTGTACTCGCCCATCCCGCCCGGTTACATTGGCGCGGACGAGACGCTGTACGATGATGTTTACCAGGCGCCGAACGTCGACAAGGCGCGTGAATTGCTGAGCGCTTCCGGCTACTCGGAGAGCAATCCGGTTGAGATCGATCTGTGGTACCCGCCGGAACACTACGGCGGCGTCGTCGCCGATGCGGTGCAGGTCCTGAAGGAGCAGATCGAGGCCTCCGGCATGGCGACCGTCAACTTGAATGCGCAGGACTGGGCCACCTACGTGGGTGCGGTGATCGGCGGGACCGATTACCCCATCTCGTTCCTGGGCTGGTTCTTCGACTACCCCGATTCTGATAACTGGGTCAGCCCGTTTGGCCTGGGCGCCGGCCTCGGCAGCAATACGAACAACGACGAGTTGGACGCACTGTTGTTGGCCGCTGCGGCAGAGTCGGATGCAGATGCGCGCGCTGCGTTGTACGGTCAGGTGCAGGATCTGTGGGCGCAGTTGAATCCCACCATCCCGCTCTGGATCGAGCCGGAATACGTCGAATACTGGACCGATCGCGTTTCGGGCGTCAACATCGGCCCAACCATTGAGTTCAACTACAACCAGTTGAGTCTCAACAACTAACATCTTTGTTCGGGCCCGCTAGCTAATCGCGGTCCGACAAATAGCTCAGGCACGCCCGGGACGGAATTGCAAGCCGTCGCGGGCGTGTTTGGGTTTGGCTATTCCACATCCGGCCCATGTTCGGTACAATGCACTCTGGCGCGCGGGCCAGCGTCGGCCCCGAGCGCGCCGGCATCAGGGCCAGCCCCAATGAATACGCATTCCGGCATGCCGTAACCTCTGCGGCCGTGCCGCTTACTGGAGGTCGCATCCGACATGTCCCCGCTGGCATTGCTCTGCACGAGCGCCGGTATATTTGGTCTCGCGCTCCTGGCTGTCGCATTTGCGCGCGGCAGCCAGCCGCTACGGCGCTACATCATCACGCGCGTCGCACTTACCATTCCGATGGTGTTCATCCTGGCCTCGGTCGTTTTCTTGGTTATGCGCGTGCTGCCCGGGGACCCCGTCACGTCGTCGCTGGGGCCGCGCGGCACGGAAGAACTCCGCGAGCAGCTGCGCGAGCAACTGGGGCTGAACGACCCACTGATCGTCCAGTATGGACGCTTTCTGTGGAACACGGTGCGGTTGGACTTCGGCACAACCCTCGTGGGCGGCAACCGCCCGATTGTGGACGACCTGGGCGAGCGGCTGCCGGCCACGCTCGAACTGGTGTTGCCGGCCATGGCCCTGGCGCTGCTCATTGGAGTCGTGCCGGGCGCAATTGCCGGCCACAAACGCAAGTCGCCGCTGGATTACAGCTTGCGTCTTTATAGTATCGTCATCTACTCCATGCCCATCTTCTGGCTCGGCCTGTTGTTGCAGTTGTTTTTCAGCGTGCAGCTCGACTGGACGCCGATTGCCGGGCGGATGGACCCACAGATTCGCCTCACCATGACGCGCGATATTACGGAATTGCGCATCGTCGACGCCCTGCTCACGCAGAACTGGCCCGCCCTTTTCAGCGCGCTGCACTATCTGGTCTTGCCGGTCATGACGCTGGCCCTGGCGCTTTCCGGCGTGTTTGTGCGGCTGACGCGCATCAATTTGATCGAAGTGCTGCAAGAGGATTACATCACCGCCGCGCGGGCGCGCGGCATCTACGAGCGCGTCGTCGTATACGGCCACGGGCTGAAGAATGCCTTCATCCCCATCGTGACGCTGGTCGGGCTGCAGTTCGCCATCCTGCTCGCCGGGGCGATCCTGACCGAGACGGTTTTCTCGTGGCCCGGCATGGCGCGCTACCTCGTGGACGGCATCCGCGACCGTGATTATCCGATTGTGCAGGGCGTTATCATCGTCTTTGCGCTAATGGTCTCGGTCATCAGCCTCGCGGTGGATATCCTGTACGCGTATCTCGATCCGCGTATCCGCTACTGACATGGGAACGAGCACCCTGACCACAGCCATCAAGGCCGGCCGGCTGCTGGACGGCAACGGCGGTCCTCCGCTGCTGGACGCCGTGCTGCTGGTGGACGAAGGTCGCATCACGACGGTGGGGCCGGCTGCCGAGGTGACGCTGCCGCCCTCCGCCACCGTGGTAGATGCGAGCAGCATGACCGTCCTGCCGGGTCTCATCGACTGTCACTGCCATCCCTCGCTGTACACCATCGATATGACGGCGCGGCTGTACGCGCCGCAGACGGTGGTGTTGTTCAAGACGGCGCAAATGCTGCGCCGGATTCTGCATGCCGGTTTCACGACCGTGCGCGAGGCTGGCGCGCTTAACGACGTCGGTTTCAAGCGCGCCGTCGATCTCGGGCTGCTCGAATCTCCCCGCATGTTGATCGCCATTGCGCTCGACCAGACGGGCGGCCATTTCGAAGAAGTCTATCCCTGGCAGGGGGTTGAAATCCCGTTCATGGGGGCGACCATCGTTGACGGCGTGCCGGACGTTACCAAGGCAGCGCGCAAGGCCCTGCGGGGCGGGGCCGACTTCATCAAGATTGCCGCGACCGGCGGGGTTGTATCTCCCAACGACAGCCCGGAATATACGGCCTTCACGCCGGCGGAACTGGATGCCATCGTCTATGAAGCCCACGCGCGCGACCGCGAAGTGATCGCGCACGCCGAAGGTACACAGGGCATCAAGAATGCGGTGCGCGCCGGCGTCTGGGACATTCAGCATGCCAGTTTCCTGGACGAAGAAGGCGCCGACCTGATGGCCGCGCGCGGAACTTATCTGACGCCGACTCTGAGCGTGATCGAAATCCTGAACGAGCGCGGCGCTGAAATCGGCCTGCCGCCGGTGGCGCTGGACAAACTGGCGCGGGTGCGCGAGCGGCACTTCCGCAGCTTCGAAATGGCGCTGGCCGCCGGACTCAAAATAACGTGTGGGACCGATATTATTTCGGAGGCCGACCACGGCGACAACGCGCGCGAGTTGGAGCTGATGGTCGCCCACGGCATGACGCCGATGCAGGCCATTGTGGCAGCCACGCGCACCTCCGCCGAAGCGTGCCGCGTCGCTGACTCGATCGGCACGTTGGAAGCCGGCAAGCAGGCCGACCTGCTGGTGGTGGACGGCAACCCGCTCGACGACATCGCGCTCCTGCGCGACCCGGCGCGGATAGGCCTGGTGATGAAGGGCGGCGAGACCATTTTGGACAAGCTGCCAGACAGCAGCTGCGTGGAGACTTAGCGGAATTGATATGACAACTGCAGAGATACCTGCTTCCTCAACAACGGATTGGCGCGGCGACCTGGAGCGCGTCGGCATCCTGCGCCGTATCCTGCGCGCCCGGAAATGGTACGGCGGCGACTGGTGGTTCGTCGTTATCGGCGCGTCGGTGCTGGTTGTGTTTCTCATCGTCGCAGCCGTTCCCGGATTATTCGCGCCGTTTGACCCGACCGAAGAGGTGGGACCGCGTCTGCTCGGACCGGGCGAAACCCCCGACACGGAGGTGGTGATCGCGCGAGCCGGCGAGGGCATTACGGACGTGGCCGACTTTGCCGGCAGCGGCGTCAAGATTGCCGTGGTTCAGGGCGAGCCTTCCAGCCAGGTAATGCGCGAGCGCGCCGCCGAGCTAGCCGCAGAGTTCGAGGCGCAGGGCGTAGACGTGACACTGCGTCCGAAACCGGCGCGCTACGAATCGCTCGCAGAGGTATTGGACTCGGTTGCAAACGGCGAGAACCTGGCCGCCGTCGTATCGTCGAGCCAGTGGGCCTCGGTACAGGCGCAGTACCCGACGCTGGAGTTGGGCAACACCGTGCGCGGCGTGCCGCCGCGCAGCTTCATCCTCGGCACGAATCCGATCGGCCAGGATGTGCTCAGCCGCATTATCTGGGGCACGCGCATCGCGTTATTCGTGGGGCTGTCGGCCGCGGTGGTCGCCATTTCGGTGGGCGTGCCGCTTGGCCTGTTCTCCGGCTTTGTCGGGGGGCGCCTCGACCGCACGCTGACCGTGGTCATGGACAGCATCTATGCTTTCCCCGGCCTGATCCTGGCCATTGCCATCGCTGCCGTTCTCGGGCCGAGCATCCTCAACATCGTCATGGTGCTGGGATTTGTCTACGTGCCGACGTATTTCCGGATCGTGCGTGGCCAGACGCTTTCCATTAAGGAGCAGGTCTATGTCGAAGCGGCGCAGAGCTTGGGCGCTACGCGCTGGTCGATCCTGTGGCGTTACGTGTTCCCGAACGTGATCCCCTCCGTGGGTATTATCTTTTCGGTCAACGTAGCCGATGCCATCCTCACCGGGGCCGGGCTCAGCTTCCTCGGGTTGGGCCTGCCGCCAGACAAGGTGGACTGGGGCATCGACGTGGCGCGCGGCCAGCCCTTTATCCGCGAAGCATGGTGGCTGATCACCGCGCCGGGCCTGATGATTATGCTGGTGACGCTGGCCTTTACGATGATGGGCGAGAGCCTGGCGGAAATCTTCAACCCCAGACTGGCGGAGCAGTAAACCGATGGCTCAAGACCTCCTCTATAGCATCCGCAACCTGTCCGTTCAGTACCACACCCGGCAAGGGATCGTCGACGCCGTCAACGACGTGTCGCTCGACATCTACCGTGGCGAGGTGCTCGGGCTGGTAGGCGAATCCGGTTGTGGTAAATCCACGCTCGGCAAGGCCATCATGCGCATGATCCGCGAGCCGGGCCGAATTGCCAGCGGCGAATTGGTGTTCGACGGCGTCGATCTGCTCAAGATCAGTGAGCGGGAAATGCGCACCTACCGTGGCAAGCGCATCGGTATGATCTTTCAGGATCCGATGACGTCGCTCAATCCCGTGCAGCGCATCGTCGAACACCTGACGGAAACCGTCCGCACGCACGAGATGCACGTCAGCGAGAAAGCCGCCCGCAGCCGGGCCGAAGAACTCATCGACCGGCTCGGCATCCGTCGCGAACGCATCGACGACTACCCGCACCAGTTGAGCGGCGGCATGCGCCAGCGCGTGATGATCTCGCTGGCGCTCGCATTGCAGGCCGATATCGTCATCGCGGACGAGGCGACGACATCGCTCGATGTGATCGTCGAAGCGCAGTTCCTGGACTTGTTGCGCGAGTTGAAGAATGAATTCAACCTGACGATCATTCTCATCACACACAATATCGGCATCGTGGCCGAGCTGGCCGACCGCGTGGCCGTGATGTATGCCGGGCGCATGGCCGAGCTCGGCGACGTACACGAGGTGTTCGGCGACCCGCAGCATCCGTATGCCCAGGGACTGTTGAAATCTGTGCCGAACATCCAGTTGCAGGATGACGAATTGTACAAGATGGAAGGCGCGCCGCCCAACCTGGCCGACCCGCCGCAGGGCTGTCGGTTCCATCCGCGTTGCCCGCACGTGATGGAAGTGTGCACGCAGCGCGCCCCGGCCTTTCAGAACAACGGCGACGGCCATTTCACTGCCTGCTGGCTATACGAGGATCAGCCGGAGGCCGTGGCAACCATGAGCGCAGACTGATATGAGCGACAACGGCAAAGAAGACTTTCTGGTCGAACTGGTCGACGTACAAAAATGGTTCCCCGTGCAGCACGGATTCATCGAGAATCTACTGGCCGGCGGTGAGCTGGATTACGTGCGCGCTGTGGACGGCGTAAGTTTCAATATCCGGCGCGGCGAGGTCTTCGGGCTGGCCGGCGAGAGCGGCTCGGGCAAGACAACCGTCGGCCGGCTGGCGCTGCGGCTGCTGGAACCGACCGGCGGCAAGGTCTATTTCGACGGCCAAGAACTCAGCACCCTCGACCGCGAGCAAATGCGCCTCGAACGGCGGCGCATGCAGGTGATCTTTCAGGATCCGTTTGCCTCGCTCAACCCGCGCATGACGATTGGCGACGCTGTCGCGCACCCGCTCATCATCCATTACCCGGACCAGAAGGCCAAACAGCGCGAGGTCGTGTCCGAAGTACTGGAACATGTGGGGTTGGCGCCGGCGAGTCTGTTCTACGACAAGTACCCGCACCAGATCAGCGGCGGGCAGCGCCAGCGCATCGTCATCGCGCGCGCGCTCGTGACGCGCCCGGAATTGATCCTCGCTGACGAACCCATTGCCATGGCCGACGTCTCGGTGCGGGCGTTGCTGCTCGACTTGATGCGGCAACTCAAGGACGACTACAATCTCACCTATTTGTTCATCACGCACGACCTCGCCACGGCCAAGTACATCTGTGACCGCATCGGCGTAATGTACCTCGGCAAGATGGCGGAGATCGGCCCGCTGCAGGATGTGTACAACCAGCCGGTGCACCCGTACACGCGGGCATTGCTGGCCGCTGTGCCGGTGCCGGACCCGAACTTCCGGCGCACCGAACCGCTGCCGCGCGGTGAAATTCCCAGCCCGATCAATCCGCCCTCCGGCTGCCGGTTCCATCCGCGCTGTCCCATCGCGCAGGACATCTGCCAGCAGGATATTCCGGAATTGCGGGCGGTGGGGGACAACCCGGAGCATATGGCGGCGTGTCATTTGCGCACCGGCGACTATCAACACCTTGACCCGGAGCGGGTCGCGACGTAGCGTTGTGATAGACGCCCACGCCGAACTTGAAACGCGCCTGGCGCGCGTACAGACGATGATGAATGAGCAGGGTCTGGCCGCCCTGCTTGTTTATTCGCACACGGGTCATCCGGCCAACGTCCGTTACCTGTCGGACCATATTCCCTCCATCGGGCACGCTTTCGTCATCGTGTGGCCCGACCGCGAGCCGACGTTGCTCACGGCGTTCGGGTTCGACGTGCCGCGCGCCAGAATCGAATGCGGCTGGCAGGATGTGCACACAACCCAGGGCGGCGAGGCTACGGTGGTGGGCGCGCTGGCAGCCGGCGGATTCCCGCCGAATGGGAGACTGGGAGTCGTCGGTTTCAACACGCTCCCCCATGCCGAATACCGCCGCGTTCAGGCGCGCTATCCGAGTCTTGAATGGGTGGACGCCGTGGCCGACTTTGAGCTCTTGCGCCTGCACAAGAGTCCGTACGAAGTGGCGCTGCTGCGCAAAGCCGGCGAGATTACTGCAGCCGCGATGGCCGCCGTGGCCGAGACTGGCGCGGCCGGGGTGGCCGAGATTGAACTGGTCGCGGCCGCCGACGCTACGGCGCGCCGGTTGGGCGCAGAGCGCTGGGCGTTCCAACCCTCGGTATTCAGCGGTCCGGATACCAGCAATCCAATCGGATTCGGGTCCGATCGGCGACTCGAGCCTGGCGATCTGGTCGTCGTGGACCTGGGCGCGGTGTACCACGGCTACAGCGCGGACCTGACGCGCGTTTTTGCAGTAGGAGAGATCGGCCCACCGCAGCAAAAGCTATACGATGACGTGATCGCAACACACCGACTGGCGCTGGGTATGGTCAAGCCCGGCGTCCACATGCAGGCTGTCCAGCGCGCCGCACACGAGGCGATCCTGGCTGCCGGATACCCGCAGGGGCTGACGCACCGCGTGGGGCACGGCGTCGGCCTGGAGACCTCGCTTGAAGCGCCCGACCTGATGCGCGACGACCGCCTGATCGAGACCGGCATGACTTTCTGCATCGAACCCGGTGTGTACGTGAATGGCGTCGGCGGCGCGCGCGTGGAAGACTTCCTCGTCGTCACCGAAGACGGCTATGAGTTGCTGGCGGACTTTCCGCTGGACTTGCAACACTTCTGAGCTTTGCGCAACACCGACCTCCGAGGTCTCCGAGACCTCGGAGGTCGTTTTGCCACAATCTGATGCCCTACACCGACCGCTTGCGCCGCTTCCAGAGCTTGCTCGCCGGGCAAGCCGACCTCGTCTTCTTCCCCATCTCGGCCGACCTGCAATACCTCGCCGGTGTGCCGCGTGACGTGCCCAACTTTGGGGCTGTGCTGCATCCTGGGATGTGGCTGGAGGGTCTGTGGCTCACGCCGGCGCGCGGGCCGGTGCTGGCGCTGCCGCGGATGACTGCCGAATTCGGCGGTCTGGCTGCGATTGCCGACGGCGATGTCCGCATTCTTGGCGACCACGACGACCCGACAGTGCTGGCCCGTGACATACTCGCCGGATTTGACTTGCCCGCGAAACCGCGCGTCGCCCTCGGCGATTCGGCGCGCGGTGAAACCGCCGTGGCATTGCAGCAGCAGCTGCCGGAAGCGACGTTCGTTTCCGGCACGAAATTGCTGCACCCGCTGCGCGTGATCAAAAGCGACGCCGAAATCGAGACCATGCGGCGCGGCGGCGAGATCACTGCGGCCGCTTTTGCGGATGTCCTGGCGCAGCTCAAGCATGGCATGACGGAACTGGATGTCGTGTCGGAAGTCGATTATCAGTTGCGGCGGCACGGTTCGCTCGGCCCGTCGTTTGCGACCGCGCTGTATTGTTCCGGGCCGGAGCATCCGCTGTTGTTCGGCCAGCGTGAGCGGTCGTGGCCGCGCGAATTACACCCACCGGTTTCGGTGTTGTTCGACTTCGGCGCGATCCATGCCGGTTATTGCTACGACTTTGGGCGCACGGTGGCGTTCGGCGATCCCCCATCGGAGCAGCGCCGTGTGTTCGATCTGGTAATGGCGTCGCAGCGCGCCGGGATCGAGGCGTTGCGCGTTGGCGGCGTGACCACCAGCGAGGTGGACGCCGCTGCGCGCGCTGTTATCGCCGCTGCTGGCTTTGGAGACGAGTTCCGCCACCGGCTGGGACACGCCATCGGGTTGGACGTGCACGAGCCGCCGTTCCTGACCTCCGGAGACGACACGCTCCTTCAAGAAGGGATGCTCTTCACGATCGAGCCGAGCATCACACGCTTCGTTGGCTTTTCGGCGCGCGTGGAGGATGTGGTCGTCGCACGGCCCGGCGGCGGCGAACCGCTCACGACCGGTTTTCAGGAATTGCATGTCGTGGACTGAGGCTGCGTCTGAGCGGCTTCCGCGCTGGCTGCGTCCCGCACCCCACTTGTCAGGCCTGTACTTGCCGCGCCGACCAGGCATCTGCGCACAATCGAACCCGCACTGCTGGCCGCTTTGGCGGCCGTTTGGGCCCTGACGGCCCGGTATGCCCCCCAACCTTCACTCGACACTCCAACTGCTCGCGCTGGGCCTGCTTCGGTTTCGCACATTCCGCTTGACTCTCACGAATTCCCGTCTACACTAGTGCTAACACGTTTTAGCAACTGCGAGAATATTTTTACATAATGTCAAATCGCGCCACAGCGCGTGATGTGGCCCGGCGAGCCGGCGTGTCACGTACGACTGTGTCATTTGTACTTAACGACGTCACCGGCATGCGCATCAGCCCGGAAACGCGCCAGCGGGTGCTGGACGCCGCGAGCGAACTTAAATACCATCCGGATGTGTCGGCGCGTCGCCTGGTGAGCGGGCGTACCCAGGTGATCGGGTACATCGAGTGCCAGTCCACCGGCCAGGCATTTGCCGATGTGTTCCTGCCCGAGGTTTTGCGGGGCCTGCACGAAGCAGTGTGCGACCAGGGTTTTCATGTGTTATTCGAGCCAATCGCGCCGGATCAAAACTCAACCGATCGTTACGCGCAGCTCATACGCGAGCGACACGTGGATGGCATCGTGTTCTCGGGGCCGCGTTTTGACAACAGCGACGAATTACTGCGGTTACACGACGAAGGCGTTCCGGTTGTGCTGCAAGGCCGACTTCCCGGCGCGAGTATTCCCTATGTCGATGTCGACAATGTCGGCGGCGCGCGTCAGGCCGTCGAGCATCTCATTGCCCTCGGACACGAACGCATAGCACTGATCACCAATGCGCCCCTGGTTTATACGGCGGCGGCCGACCGGCGCGCGGGGTATGCCGGCGCCCTCCAACGTGCCGGAATTCCGGTTGAGCCGGCGTTAATGCAAACCGGCTCGTTTAGCGCGCAAAGCGGGGCTGCTGCCATGCGTGACCTGCTTGCACTGCCCGATCGGCCGACGGCGGTTTTTGTGGCCGGCGATACGGTCGCCATCGGTGCTATTCAAGCTGCGCGCGAGGCCGGCCTCCGGGTTCCGGGCGACATTGCCTTTGTGGGATTTGATGATGTGCCGCTGGCCGAATATCTCGACCCGCCGCTGACCACGATTCGTCTGCCCGCTTACGGGCTGGGATGGGGCGCTGCCGAAGCACTGGTCCGGCTGATAAACGGCGAGGAGCTTCAGACAACGGAAATCCTGTTCGACACCGAACTAATCGTCCGCGAGTCCTGTGGCGTCAGCCGTCGCTAGCCCGAATTTGTTCAACCCAAGCCGTTCGGGATTGGAGGTGAGTTCAAACACGAAAAACTGAGCAACTACATTCAATCGATTGTGACCGTCCGATAATATTTGAGGGATACTCAGGAGGAGTATTGTGAAATCCAGAATCTTTTTTGCGGTTGGCTTGATAGCGATCGCATCTATGTTGCTGGCAGCCTGCGGCGGCGCAGCGACGGAAGCGCCGGCCGCGCCGACGGAAGCGCCGGCCGTGGAAGAACCCACAGAAGCCCCGGCTGCGGAGCCGGCGGCTGCGGGGACGCCGTTGGAACAGGCGTTAGCGGGCGCATACGATGGCAGCGTCGTAACGATGACGGGGCCGTTCACGGACGAGGACGCCGTAAAGTTCAACGACTCGGTGGCGGCGTTTGAGGAGCAGACGGGCATCGACATCCAGTACGAGGGGTCGAAGGAGTTTGAGGCGACGATCAGCATTCGGGTGGATGCTGGGGATGCGCCGGACATCGTAGACTTTCCGCAGCCGGGATTGCTGGCGAACTTTGTAGCGGGGGGGAATGTAGTGGATGTGAGCACGTTCCTGCCGCAGTCGTCGTTCGACAACTACAACGATGCCTGGTGGGACATGGCACGGATGGAAGGCCCGGACGGCGAGATCGTTGCGGGGGTGTGGCACCGTTTCAATGCGAAGAGTCAGGTGTGGTATCCGGTAGACGACTTCGAGGCGGCGGGCTACGAGATTCCGCAGACGTGGGATGAGCTGATCGCGTTGAGCGACGCCATCGTAGCGGATGGCGACAAGCCGTGGTGCGTGGGCATCGAGAGCGGGGCGGCGACGGGCTGGCCGGCGACGGACTGGATGGAAGAGATCATGTTGCGCACGACGTCGTTGGAGAACTACGACAAGTGGGTAACGGGAGAGCTACCATTCGACTCGCCGGAGGTGCGGAACGCGCTGGACATACTGACGGAGCTCTGGTCGGATGAGTACGTGTTGGGCGGCCAGGCGGCGGTCGTGACGACGTTCTTCGGAGATGCGCCGAACCCGATGTTTGAGGATCCGCCGAAGTGCTGGTTGCACAAGCAGGGCAACTTCATCACGTCGTTCTTCCCGGCGGGAGTAGAAGCGGGGACGGACTACGACTTCTTCTACCTGCCGCCGATTGACGAGCAGTATGGCAAGCCGTACCTGGTGGCGGGGGACATCATGGCGATGTTCAACGACCGGCCGGAAGTGCGGGCGGTGATGGAGTTCTTCACGACGGGCGAAGCGGTGAAAGGCTGGCTGGCGGCGGGCGGGGCGTTAAGCCCGCACGAGGACAGTCAGTTGGACTGGTACGGGGACGACGTAGAGCGGGGGGTCGCGGCGCTGGTGAAGGAAGCGACGTCGGTGCGCTTTGATGGGTCGGACCTGATGCCGGGAGAAGTGGGCGCGGGTTCCTTCTGGAAGGGCATGACGGACTACTTCTCTGGTGCGGCGGACGCCGATACCGTCCTCGCCGAAATCGACGCCTCCTGGCCGGGCAACTAGCCAGTGGGCGTTTTGGAGGATTGCTATCGCTAACGGAAACACGATAGATCCGTGACTCACGGGAAGCAGGGTGGCCGCCGCTATCTTGCGGTCGCCCTGCTTCCTTGAATTGGGCGTAGAACTCATCGTCCAACAGTAAGCCTTCGTGCCTGAAATACCAATAAGCTCACCGGACTTCGACTCGCGGCGGCGTGTTTTTGCGAGCGGACAGGCGCCCCGCGTTGCTTTAAGTTGCATCATAATCAAGAACCACCGACTGGAGTATTGATCTCGCGGGAAAGGATTTATTTATGCAACCGTCCTCCGTCACCGAACAAACCCTTGTCCAGCGGTTGCTGACGCAGCTAACCAGCACGCTTGGTCGACTTATCGCGGCCCTGATCGTGCCCGTTATCACATTTCTCATCCTCTGGCAGGGTTTCATCTTCCTGCGTGACAGCCAGGCGCCGAAAGTCCTGATTGCATTCGTAGCGATAACATGGGGCGTGGGCGGCGTGGCGCTGCTCTACCTGGTGTCTAACTGGCTCGTCGAGCAACTGCCGCCGGAATGGGTGGCGCGCATCCAACCGTTTGTTTTCATCGGGCCGGCGGCGGCGATCTTGGTCTGGTATTTGGCGTTGCCGACCGTCCGCACCTTGTTCTTAAGCCTGTTTGGCGCGACAGGTCCTAATTTTCCGCCTTTGTTGCTTCTCTTCACCGCGCCGAGCGACTACTGGGGCGACTTGGTCGGGCCGAACGGACTGCAGTTTCCTGACTTTTCGCTCCTGTTCGATTCGATTACACATGCCGAATTCTGGAGTATCGTCTCGCCGGACACGGGTTTTGTTGGCCTTGCCAATTACATGTCCATGTTTGACGGCGACAATCCGGTGCAGCGCATCATGTTTGAGGCCTTTCGCAACAATCTGCTGTGGATTGTCGTGGGGGCTACGTTCTCCGTCGCATTCGGGCTATTGGTCGCCGTGCTTGCCGACCGCAGCCGGTTCGAGAACTACGCCAAGGCGCTCATCTTTCTGCCAATGGCAATCTCGATGGTCGGCGCCGGCGTAATCTGGAACTTTATCTTCGAAGTCAAGGATGTGGCCGACCCCCAGATCGGCCTGCTGAACGCCATCTGGGTTGGCCTGGGGGGCGAACCGCAGGCCTGGACGGCGCTGCTACAGCCATATAACAATCTATTTCTAATCCTGATCGCCATCTGGCTGCAGACCGGCTTCGCCATGGTGCTGTTCTCAGCCGCAATCAAAGGTATTCCGGGAGAGCTGCTCGAGGCCGCGCGAGTAGACGGCGCGAATGAAGTGCAGATTTTCTTCCGCATCATGCTCCCGTACATCCAGGGCACCATCATCACCGTGGCAACGACGATTGTAATCTTCTTGCTAAAGATTTTCGATATCGTACAGGTTATGACCGGCGGGCAATTCGGCACGCACGTGATTGCGACGCAGTTCTACCGCCAATTCTTCACCAACCGCAACTTCGGCTTTGGCTCCACCATCGCGATTATTCTATTGCTCGCCGTGGTGCCGGTGATGGTTTACAACCTGCGCCAATTCAGTAAACGGGAGGCGTTCTAAGATGACAGCTACACGCCGCAAGCTGCTCTCGAATATCTTGGTCAACGGAACGCTGGGGCTGGTCGTGCTATTGTGGACGATCCCGACGCTGGGCGTGCTCGTGTCATCATTCCGGACGCGCTTTGACATCCAAACCTCCGGCTGGTGGTCCATCTTTCCGCATCGAGAATGGATGCAAGTGGATGTCTACGAACCCGGCGACGATCTCGACCGGGATGGGTTGATGACCTTCGAGGGCGTCACTGCTACTTTCGAGGAGTTCCGTGCGGGGGTGGACACCGGCCGGGGCACGCGCGTTTCCTGGGTCGGCAACAAGCGTTTGGGCCGCATTGAAGTGCAGGAACAGCGCTGGACCATGCGGACTGATTTTACGCTCGAAAATT
>JBHHUI010000007.1:0-14739 GCA_046753805.1 Anaerolineales bacterium | reverse complement strand
TCCAATTGCTTGAAGATGTCATTGTTCTTCTTATCTGTGAAGGTTGCAGTTATGCATGCAAAGCATCTATACCTGAATATTTACCGTAGAGCAATTACGACGCACCATTCAGAATTTTCTGCATTGTCTGCCGCGCTTCATCAAAGTAGTCCCGAAACCTGGGCCGGAGTTCCAGGATCAGGTCGCCTTCGTAGGCAGGCAAGCGAGCGAATACGTCACGATAGGGAATCGATCCCCAACCCGGCGGCAGGTGAATATCCCCTTCGCCGAACGTCATGCGATTGGGAATATCATCGTAGCCCTGGTCGAGGTTTCCAAAGTTATCGTTGACGTGCAGGTGTTTGACCCATGGCGCTGCTTCGGCAACAGCCTTCAGGCAATCGAAATCGAGGGCGCTCGCAGCCAGGTGCAGATGGGCCACGTCCAGTGTCATGGCGACATTGGGATGGCTTACAGCCTCAAGTTGTTCCACAATCGGGCCGACGAGCAGGCGCGCGTGGTGTTTGGCTACATCAGACTCAGAACGTCCAAACTGATCGAGCAGATTAAATTCGTCCGGGTTGGGGGCGCCATTCTCAATGCCGATGACTACGCCCGCTTCGGCGGCCACCGGGGCTACAGCGCGCAGGGTTGCCACTTCGCGGCGCGCGCCGGCGGTTAGCTCATCGTCGGTCAGCAATTTCGGGCGCACCCTGCGTTGGATGGCGCTTAATGCATCCAGGCTGCTGTGAACAACCAACCTGGAAGCACGTATGGCGCGGCAAATCTCGACCTGACTTAATAAAACACGCTGGCAGAGATCAGCACGCGGATCGTAAGCCAGATTGAGGCGATCGGGCGCGTGCACACTGTAGCGCAGGTCGAAATTCCGCAGCACAGCTTGGAAGTCTTCCAATTGCGGTCCGCGCCAATTGCCATTGACAATCAGGCCAAATTCGGATGGATTGATCTCCAACATTCGGAAACCCAGCGCGCAGTAGTCTTCCAGCGCTTGTTCCAGTTGGCGCAACTGGCTAAAGCCGCCGTGCCTATTCAGATCGATGCCGATATTGTTAACCTTCAAGGCTCAACTCCATCTATGCAGTGAGAGAAGTCGCCAACAGCGCCTGCACAGCCGCCTTGTCGCCGTTCCACGGGCCGGGCTGTTCCTGCTTCAGCGTGGTGACAGCGGCTGCCGCGCGGCAAGCCTCCTGTGGCGAAGCAACCAGGCGTTTGGCGAGGTATGCAGCAAAACAGGTATCCCCCCGGCCGGTGCGGCCGGCGAGAGAGCGCGGGGTAAACGGGGATTCGTAAATGGCGCCGTCGGCGAGCACAGTCACGCCAGACGACTGGGTAACGACGATTTCGCGCGGGCCGTATGCGGCCAAATCGCGGGCAGCCGAGCGCAGGTCTGCCTGGCCCGTGAGCAACTCGGCCTCGGCGCGGTCTACCTTGAGATAGGTCACGTGCGACAGGCCCTCGGGCATCTCAGTCCACGCGTGGAAAACAAGATGGCCGTTCTCGCGCACCCGCACAAATCCCTGTACGTCGAGTGCAATCGGACCCCGCGCGGCCAGCAACTTGAGCAATGGTAAATCCACTTCGCCGACCATGATGGGCGCGACCAGGTAGATGCGCGCGGACAGATCGGGGATATCTTGCGCCCGAAAAGGCCCGGCAAACCCTAGCGGTCTACAAATACGTCGCTCCATGTCAGCTGAGTTGTAGATGTTCTCGATGCTCGATGTCTCCGACGCTGGCGCAGCGAAGACCTGCGCCCCGGCGCGCTTCAGTTCATCCAGATGTGGAAGGTCGTCGGGGTGCAAGCGGGTCACGATGGCCACATCCACGCCGAGGCGACCAAGCGCGATCCCACCGTAATAAACGGCGCCTCCAGAGGATTTCCGGGTGTGGCCGTCAACCACCAGCATATCCTTGGCAAAGTGGCCGATCATCATAATGTCGACAGCGCGCATTTTGTTCTCACCTCCAGGCGGATGAAACGTCAAACGTAGTGAGGGACAGGCCACGTTTAGCCCAATGACATGCTGCCATGTGTTGCCGCCGCTTCAATGGTGGTCTTCACGAGACCGAGGTCGGATTCCGCGTTGATATCTTCGATATAGATATCGCCCGGCCAGGCGAGTTCCGAACGCGGATGTCCGTTGCGGGCCAGCGCTTCCGCGACGGTTCTGATTGCCTGCGCGCGCTCGGCCGCGATAGCTTCGATGTCCCGTTCCGCGGCCGCATGGTTTACGATGCTGTTACGATCGATGCGCGTTGCCCCGATGCCCAAATAGAGCGGTTTGTCGCGCTGCAGCGCCTGTTCTACGTAGAACGAAACTGGCGCTTGGTCGGCCTCCAATCTAATGACGAATTCTGGACAGAGACTGAGCTTGAAGTCGATCAGTTCGACTAGCGCAGCTGCATCCGGGGCTCGGCCTGCTTCCGATCCGTCTTCTTTTTTTCCTCGGCGGCTCCGGGGGCCGCCGGTCCGCCGCCGGCCACCGCCGGCCGCCGTCGGTGCGGGGTTATCGCCGCGATAATTCGCGACGAAAACGCGTCGGCCCCAGGGGTAATCGTTGATTAGCCGGTGGACCGAAGGCGCTGCGATCTGCTTGAACAAACGCGAACCGATGAACAAGGGCGACCCCGAGGCATCGGAGAGTTCGATCCAGACCTGCGGAAAGTGGCGCGACAGGCGCTCGATCCAGGGCGCGAAGACCTGGTCGACCAGGTGGTCGAGGAATTCGGCGACAAATTCGGGCGCTTCGAGTAGAGCTGCAATCAGCGCTTCCTGTCCGTAGATGTCGGCGGCGAGACTGTAAGGCGCCGCTAGATGCGCCACCGGTTCAAGACCCGTCAGCTCGGCAAAACAGGCCAGCATGTCCTCAATCACCCGGAGAATGTCGCTTTCCAGGTCCGGCGAGCGCAGCTCGCGCCAGTTGTCCTGATTAATCAACGGCGCGCCGGGGTCCGCGCCGGGCGCGTGCGCCTCCGGGTATAGCATGGCCTGACCCAGGCTCTCCGCGCTGAAAGCGTAGACCGGCCAACCCAGGGTCAGCTTGCGGATCCCCAGCAAGCGCTGTGTCATCAGCGTCGTGCGTACAAAACGCTGTGGATCGCCTTTGTAGAATTCAGCGGAAGTCAACCCGTTGAGCTGGTTTAAGATGGTCAGGGTTAGTAGGTGCAGGGATGTGGTTACGCCGACCGAGTCTGTTGGGGCCGGCTCACTGAAGACAGCGTCGAACTGCCCCTCCGTCGCCGCCTGCATGAGCGCGCGCAGTTCACTCCGCGCGACCTCGTCTCCGGCCTGCCAGCGGGCGAGCAAAGCGCTGCCGGCGGAAACTTGCAGATTGTCTGCTCCGGGGGTTCTTCCCACATTGGCCGTCATGGTCCGGTTTGGTTTGATCTTTCCCGTCTGCCCTGTCATTGCTCAAGGGTTGCCGCAAAGTCGATAGATCATGATCTTGGAATCAGGGCCGTCTTCGGGAAGCAAATAAAGTCTTTCATCGAGGAGACTCAAACCCTCCCGGGTCAGCGGATGCCCAAGTTTGGTTTTGCCTAAATCGATCTGCTCCACGAGGGTCCATATCAATTAGTTCAGGCCACATTCCCCTAATCCCCCAATCCCCGCCACGCTCCAGCCGACCGAGGCGGAGTAGTTACAGCAGATGTAGCTAAAAAAGGAAAAATCCCGTTGCGGGTATAACGCGGCAAACATTTCTAGGGCCTGGTGAAGGGCGAGGCTGTCGCCGAAGAAGGAAGGTCCGAAAGAGGAAATACCCTTAGTCGTCAGCTCCGACTGCGAAGTCGGTGATCCTGAGGATCTCGCCAACGATCGCCGTAGGCCCGTCTGGGCCGGGGATGGGGCGGCCGGGCGTGCCTTCTCCGGTGGAGATGTACAAGGCGCCGTCCGGCCCCGGGGTGATGTTGGTGGGCATGTCGAGGCCGGCGGCCAGCACTCGCGACGAACCACCGGCCGCCGGGTAGAAAGTAACACGCCCGCTATAGCGTAGATAGCCTCCGTGTAGGGGGGACGCCTCCGGATCGAAGACGTCAAAGAGTTTGGGGAGCAGGTCGGCATAGTCGGATGTCATTTCGACGACAAACACATTTCCGGCTTCGTCTACTGTTACGTCAACTGCCGCAGTCAGACCGGTGATTTCATCTGCAATTGCGCCAGTAGCCGGGTCCACGCGGACTACTTTGGAGTCGCCGAGAACGAAAGGAATCACCTCGCCGGTCTCGCGGTCCACTGCGGTTCCCGAAAACAAAGCGACCAACACCTCGCCCGTGCGCGGGTCAACGCTCAAACCGGCGGGCACGGCTTGCTGGCTGCTCTCCAGGGCCGGAAAGGTCACGATCTCGCGCGTCTCCCCGTTCAACGAAATCTCGACCAGTTGGTTGGCTGTGCTGGCCGCGACGTAGATGTGCTCTTGCGCCCGATCGAAAGCAATGCCGTTCATATTGCTGCGCGTGTACAGGTTGCGGCCAATGCGGCCTTCCGAGCTGATTTCGTATAGGGCGATATCGTCGAGACCGCCGTCAACGCTGAGAAACAGTCGTCCGTCGCGGTGTATGAGTACATCAGCCGGGCCGTTCACTTCATCCCGGAGCGTGCCAAAAAATTGCAGCGCGTTGTAGGTCGGCAGGTGGCTGAACCAGCGCTCGGCTTCGCCCGCGTCGTCGTAGTCCCCGTCCCCGTTGTGATCCGTGAAAACGGTGAGTTTGCCGGTCCTCTCGGTCGGCTCGACGGCGTCAAAGCCTGTGCCGGCCTCAGCAACAAACAACTCGCCGTCCGGCCCAAACGCGATGCCGCGTGGATTTTCGAGTCCGGTGAGAATAACATCGATAGTGGGGGTTTCGACCGGCTGCGAGGGGCCACAGCCAGCCAGGGTGACGGTACTCATGGCGAGGGAGAAAGTGAGGGCGGTGAGGCGTAGTCGTTTAGACGGTCGAGAAACCCGGTCATTATCCCAGGTTGCAACGATCTGCTCATGAAAGCGACACAAAGCATACACCTCTCTCGGATTGCGTCAGATCGTGAACTGAAAGAGTTGTACGATTACCAGAGCAGGGACTGCTCGCTCTCCGGGTCGAAGAATTGTACCTTGCTGGTGTTGAAATTAAGTGCGACGTTCTCGCCCATTTTTAACCCCAGCGCCGGGTCTGCCAGCACACGAACATCAGCCTGGCCGACGCGCACGTCAATCAGGTCGTCGCGGCCCAGCGGCTCGACGACGTAGATTTCTCCCGAGGTGCCGCTCTTCTCGATACTCACATCCTCGGGACGGATGCCCATAATGACCCCGGCCTTGCCGGCTGCCTTCTCACCGCGATCGGGAGGCACTGGCAGATCAAGTCCCTCCGCGCGAGCGTGATAAGCGCCGTTATCTTGGGTGACCTCCACATCTATGAAGTTCATTGGCGGGTTGCCGACAAAGCTGGCAACGAATAGAGTGCGCGGCTTGTCATACAATTCATCGGGCGGCGCATAGGCTTGCAGTTGGCCCTCCTTCATCACGGCAATGCGATCGGCCATGGTCATGGCCTCGACCTGGTCGTGGGTCACGTAGATGGAGGTAATGCCCAACTCCATCTGCAGGCGCTTGATCTCACCGCGCATCGAGAGGCGCAGACGTGCATCCAGGTTGGACAGCGGTTCGTCAAACAATAGTAGCTGCGGTTCCTTTACCAATGACCGTCCCAGGGCGACGCGTTGCTGCTGGCCGCCGGAGAGCATCGCCGGCTTGCGCTCCATCAGGTGACCGATACCCATCATGTCGGCTACTTTTTGCGCCTGCTCCTGCATCTCTTCTTTTGATTTCTTCTGGAGCTTGAGCGGGTAGCTGATGTTCTGAAAGACCGTCATGTGGGGGTACAGCGCGTAGGACTGAAAGACCATACCAATGTTGCGATCTTTGGGTGCGACCGCGTTGACGACGCGGCCATCAAAACGAATCTCGCCCGCGCTTGGTTTGTAGATGCCTGCCACCATGAGCAGTGTGGTGGTCTTACCGCAGCCGGAGGGCCCTAGAAAGGCAACGAACTCGCCATCCTTGATGTCCAGGTCGATTGAGTCGGCCCCAACTATGTTGCCCCAGCGCTTGGTAAGATTTTCAAGTTCAACTTGCATCGTTTACTCCTTAACGTATTGCGTATTCCGTATGCGACTCGGAATACGGCTCACGTTCCACCCTTCGCTCCACCGCCGTAGATACTGAGAAGCGCCTCTTGGGTAAAGATGAAGAAAACCATCACCGGCAGGAGCTGGAACAAGCCAATGGCGGCCACCCGGTTCCAGCTGGTTAGCGAGGTGTCGCCTGAAAATTGGTTCAGATAGACCGGCAGATTGGCGACTTTCGAACCGATGGTAAAGGTGAAAGGGACCAGATAGGCATTCCAGCCTGAGATGAAGTTAAAGATAGCCAGGGCCGCGATGCCGGGCTTGATCTGAGGAATGATGATCTCCCACCACACGCGTAAGCGTGAGGCGCCGTCGATGAGAGCGGCGCGTTCCATATCCCAGGACAAGTTGTCAAAAAAGCCCTTCATCAGCCAGATGCCGAGCGGCAGCTCCAGGCTGACCATCACCAACGCCACACCGCCAATGGTGTTGAAGCCAGCTATTTTGCCGAGCAGCGGCAAACCGGCTAAATACAGCAATACCTGGAAAAGGCCGATCAACAACAACTCGGCGCGAAACGCATGCAGCACCAGCGTCAGGCCGAGGAAACCCTTGCGTCCGGCGAAGTTCATGCGCGCCAGCGCGTAGCCTGTCAGCGTTGAGACAAACCCGACGATGATAACCATTCCAACGGCGATCAGGAACGAGTTCAGGGTCGCATTCCATATCTCGGACTCACGCAGGAACGTCCAATTTTCGAGCGTGAATCCGCCGAAGTTCCCTGCGGCGTCGACCGGCTTCAAGCCTTCGGTACGCTTCGAGAAGGTGGCGATGAGCACCCAGACATAGCCGATTACGATGGGCATAATGCTGACGATGAGGAAAGCGTAAGGCAGAGTCCGGCCGAGGGTGCGCCGTAGACCATAGGCGCGTTCGGTTTCGAATGTTGTGATTGTCATATTGCTTTCCCTTTACAAGACGTCGATCTTAGGCTCCTGCACCAGGTCGTCGAAACGAAAGAGGCGCAGGTACACGACGGACGCCACGGTAGCAACCGCCACCAGTAAAAATCCCCACGCTGAGCCGTAACCCCATTGATTGGTTCCAAAATAAGTGAACAGGGCGCGCTTGTACGCCGTGAGCGCCCACACCTCAGTGGTGAACAATCCCGGCCCACCCTGGGTCAGCAACAGAATGTACTCAAAGGAGACCAGCAGCGAGAGCGTCTGGTAGCTGGTCACGAACAGCAGCGGCCACTTGAGCAGCGGCATGATGATGTCGCGGATAATCTGCAAAGTCGAGGCGCCGTCCACTTTTGCCGCGATGAGGTAGTCTTTGGGAATGGCTTCGATGGCCGAGGTGAAAATGATCATGCCGAAGGAGGCCCCGACGAAACCATTTACCAGGATAACCCACACCCAGGGCGTCTCAGGGATCCAGTAGGGTTGGTGTTCGACGCCGAACCATCCCAGGAATTGGTTGAGGACGCCGTACGGGGGCTGTTGGGCAATGCGTTGCCACATCACGATGTAGACGACCGAGGGTGTGATGCGGGGTAACAGCCACAGCACGCGGAAGAAAAAACCCGCGCGGCGATTGATGTGTGAGGTCACCAAGGCCAGCAGCAGCGCCAGGCCCACGTTGAAGAGGCCCAGCGTGAGGACGACGTAGCGCACCGTGTTGCCCATAATTTTGGCGAAGAACGCGTCGCTGAACATACGGCGGTAGTTCTCCAACCCAATGAAATTCCAGGGGTCGCCAAAGTTGGAGCTGGCCAGGTCGGTCAGACTGAGGATGAGCAACAGAATCGCAGGGGTAAAGAAAAACACCAACACGAGCAACGTTGCCGGACTCATGAATCCCCAGGCGCCCAGGGCGGCCCGGAAGGAGGGCTTACGCTCCCCGACGGCGCGGATATACAACACCCCGCCTGCGAACAGCAAGGCTAACGCAAGGTAGGCCCCAATTATCCCGTATTGCAGCTGTATCGATACGCCTACATCCGCTGCAGTCCGCTGCGCGCTCAGGAACCGTCCCCACAGGATGAGCAATGTGAATAGGCCCAGACCAGTTGCAGCGAAACCATCCATTTCGGTGACATGCCCTCGTCGAGAGGAAAGAAACGCGAGCGCCAGGATGACGATGCCGGCAATCGGCACCAGGAAACTGACGAAGGAACCTCGGAAGATTGTTGCGCCTTCGCTCGCCAGGTTAGCGCCTGAGGCAACGAGCAATCCGTTAAGCGTCGCCAGTACTTTGACGCCGTCGGCGAACTGATACCATGGCAAGAAAAACGATATAAGGGCCAGTGCTGCACCGGGGATCGTAAACACATGGCCCGATAGCCTGGTTTGTTTGGCCGGGAGAGTAGTGCTTGTGGACACGCTTGTTGAGGACATACCTGCCTCCGACCCCACCCCCTGGCCCCTCCCCGCTCCTTCGACTAGGCTCAGAGCTTGCCCTGAGCTTGCCGAAGGGACAAGCTCGGGGAGGGGATGGAGGGGTGGGGCAATATCTGGAAAGGAGAGCCGGTGCTTTCCTCCCTAGATTAGCAGCGGAGTTATCCGCCGACGATCACCACGTTGTCGCCCAGTTCGTTCTGGAGCTGATCGACAACCACATTTACCGCCTCTTCCGGAGTCAGGTCGCCGGATTCCACGGCCTGGATGCCCAGGTAGTAAGCTTCTGACCAGGCGCTCCAGAAGGGGCTGTTGGGTAGGAAGGTGGTGTAGTCCAGCAACGGCAGCGTCGCACTCAAGAACTCCGCACTCTTGTAGGGTGAGTAATCAGACTGCGACTTCAGCACGCCCAGATGGCCGCTGTCGATGGCGTAGGTGGTGTTGAGTTCCTTGACCGTGGCCTTGGAGATCAACAGCAGCGCCAGGTCAGGGTTCTCGGACCCCGAACTGACCATGTACCCCAACGGATGCGTCAGCGTGATGGGCGCGCCAGTGCCGCGTTCATTAGCCGGGATGGGGGCAAAGCCAACATTCTCGAACAGGTAGGCCTCGCCGCCGACGTCCTGCAAGTAGTTGGTGTGCCAACTGGCCCAGCGCCATGTGCCCTCAAACACAAAGAGGACATTCTGGAACGAACTGGTGTATTCCTTGTGGAAGTCCCAGTCGCCATCCAGCTTGTTGGGCCGGATGATGTCCCGTACCTGCGCCGCGTCGTACAGCATGTCGTAGACGATGAAGGCAGCATCGCGGTCAAATTGCAGCGCGTCGCCGTCCGTCTTGACTTCGCCGCCCGCGCCGAAGTAGTAGTACAGGAAGTCCGGGCCGTTTGAGGGGCGATGCCACCAGCCTTCGCCCGGTTCCACGATGCCGGCTGCGACGGCCTCGGCGGCTGTGTCGAGCATGTCCTGGAAGGTGTACTCACCTGCGGCGATGCGCTCGTCGAGGCTCTCGATGTCCTCGTCGCTCCAACCCAACTCGGACAGCAGCGGCTTGCTGTAGTACATCGGGCGTGCCTCGGCGTCTTGCGGGACGCCATAGCGCCGGCCGCCCAACTCGGTCGAAGTCCACAAGCTGTCGATCACGTCGTCGAACTCGGGATAGTCGCCGAGCATGTCGGTCACATCCACGAGATAGCCGGCCGTGGCCCAGTCGCCGATGTGCTCGTGACCGGAGACGATGATATCCGGGGCCTCGCCGGCCTCGGAGGCCAGTTCGAACTCGGTCTTGTAGTCGCCCCAATCGGCGTCATCCTGGATGGTCACAACTTCGATGCGGCGGTTGTCACCTTGCTCGGCCAACGTCTGGTTGGCGGCCCCCACTGCAGCGATCAGGTTGTCGCAGCGCCCGTTCTCGTAGGGCGGGCTGGCCTTGCAGCGCGCGGTGAGCGTGATCAATTCACCGCCAACCGGCACCTCGACCTGCACCTCACGGGTGACCTCGACTTGCACTTCCTCGACGACCTGCACCTCGCGGGTGACTTCGACCTCCTCCACGACTTCGCGAGTGACTTCGACCTCGATAGTCTGTGGGGCGCAAGCGGACACGATTAGGGTGAGCAGGATCAGCCCCGAGAGCAAGGGCAACGATCGCAATTTGCGTGACATATTCTTATCCTCCTAAAGTAGCTGCAAGCAGATTCGGATGATGGGTGGTGGGATGTGCAGGCCCCTGGCCGCAACCGTTATTTCAGTATCATCACCTCCTCACGTGTTAATCTCGCTCAACCGAACCGGGCGATTCTCCTGATGAGATATCTGCGCAGCTTGCCCCATTATGACTGCAATGCGGCCATCCACGCCGGTCGCCGGCGGTTGGGTATCATTCTTCACAGCCGCTACGAATTCAATCATCTCTGCCATGAAAGACTCACTGTAGCGCTCTTGAAAGAAATAGAACGGGAGGGACGAATGTACTCCCTCGACGTCGCTATACACGTGTGTATCCGGTGTGTTGTTGGAGACGGTCACCATGCCCCGCGAGCCAAAGACCTCCACTCGCTGATCGTAGCCATAGACGGCCCGGCGGCTGTTGTCAATCGCGCCGATCGCGCCATTTTCAAAACGCAGGGTGATCACAGCGGTGTCCACATCGCCGACGGCGCCGATTTGTGGGTCGACCATTACGCCGCCGGCGACATAGACTTCGGCCACTTCGCAACCGATCAGGTAGCGGGCCATATCGAAGTCGTGGATACTCATATCCAGAAAGATGCCGCCCGAAATCCGAATGTACGCAATTGGCGGCGGGGCGGGATCACGGCTGGTAATTCGTAGAATGTGCGGCGTTCCGACTTTGCCGGCGGCCACCATCTCACGCACTTTGCGGAAACTGGGATCGAAACGCCGGTTGAAACCTACCTGGAATTTGACGCCGGCTTTCTCGACGGCTGCCAGAGCCTGGTCAATCCGATTCAAATCGTGATCAATGGGTTTCTCGCAAAAGATGTGTTTTCCAGCGGCGGCCGCCTCCTGAATGATCAGCGTGTGGGTGTCGGTGGCTGAACAAATCGCCACCGCATCAATCGCGGCATCGTCCAGGATAGCCTGATAATTCGCCACGGCTACCGGCGCCCGAAACTGCGTCGCGATCTCCTCGGCGGCCGCCAGGTCGATGTCGGCTACGGCCGCCAGTTCAGCGTCCGGGATGCGCGTGGACAGGTTCTCGGCGTGTATTTTGCCGATGCGTCCAGCGCCGATCAGGCCAATCCTTAATCTTGATGTGCGGTCCATAGCGTGGATTACAGCCCAACCCCGCGCAGGTATTCCCGGTTGCGGCGGGCGCTTTCCCTGGGACTGCCCAGACCCGGCAACACATCCTGCTCCACGACAATCCAGCCACTGTAGCTTTGTTCTCGGAGCACAGCAGTCACGGTCGGGAAGTCCACTTCTCCCTGGCCCAGCTCGCAAAAGACACCGTGGCGCACCGACTCGAAGTAGTCCCAGCCGGCAGCACGGGAACGAGCAGCTACATCGGGATGGCAATCCTTGAAATGGACGTGCCAGATGCGATCGGCGTGTTTCCGCACACCTCTTACGGGGTCGCCGCCGCCAAAGCGGTAGTGTCCGGTATCGAAGCACAGGCCGAGCAGCGCGGGATCGGTCAGACTGAGCAGCCGCTCTGTCTCGGCCGGCGTCTCGATGTAACCGGCGCAGTGATGGTGGAAGGCGGTCCGCAAGCCGGTCTTTTCCCGCACCGCCTGTGCGATGCGCTGCGCGCCGTCGGCAAACACCTCCCATTGCGAGTCGCTCAGGCCATGTTCCGGCCGGATGCGCCCGGCGTTCCGGGTGCGTGCTTCTACTGTGCCGTTGTCGTCAGCCAGCACAATGAAAGCCTGTTCGCCGCCCACGGCGGCCAACAAGCGCGCTGTGCGCAACGCAGCGGCCTCTCCTTGCGCGTGTGCGTCCGGGTTCGACAAAGCCACCGGCACAAACGCGGCCAGCAGGCGCAACTCGCGCGCCTGCAATTCTCGTCTGAGCGCCGCCGGCTCAGTGGGCATGAAGCCCCAATCGCCCAACTCGGCGCCGGTGTACCCGGTTTGCTGCATTTCATCCAGCACCTGGGCATACCCGGCTGCTGCGGCCTCCAAATCAAATTCCAGGATGCCCCAGGAACACGGGGCATTGGCGACGCCGATCATGGTATTGATCACGCGATTTTTCAGAGAAGGCGGCGTTCTTTCTTCAGAGCTTCTTCGTAGTCCGCCCGCGCTCTTTGCACGCTTGCGACCTGCGAGACTTCGGCGACGGGCACGTCCCACCAGGATTCATAACCAGGGACGCGCTGTTCACGGTCGGTTTCGACGACGATAACCGTGGTGCGGGTCTGCGCTTCGGCTTCACCCAAAGCAGCTTTGAAAGCGGGCAAATCGGGCGCTTCGATCACGTGAGCGCCCAGGCTGCGCGCGTTGGCGGCGAAATCCACGGGCAGGCGGTTGCCGTCGAGCTGTCCGGTCGCCGGGTTGCGATAAAGATAGCGCGTGCCGAACCCGCTGCTGCCCAGCGTCTCGGACAGGCCGCCGATGCTGGCGAAGCCGTGATTGTTTATCAGGATAATATTCAGCTTGTAGCCCTCTTGTATCGAGGTCACGATTTCCTGCGCCATCATCAGGTAGGAGCCATCGCCGACCATGACGTAGATTTCGCGGTCGGGGGCGGCCATTTTGACGCCCAAACCGCCCGCGATTTCATAACCCATGCACGAGTAGCCATATTCGAGGTGGTAGCCTTTCGGATCGCGGGTGCGCCACAGTTTGTGTAAATCGCCGGGCAGGCTGCCGGCCGCGCACAGCACCACGTCCTGCGGGCGCGCGGCCGCGTTCACTGCGCCGATGACCTCACCCTGGCTGATCGGCGGGCCATGCTCCAGGTTGTAGATACGATTGACTTCGGCGTCCCATTCCTTGTTGAACCGTACGACCCGCGCGCGATATTCATCCGTAACTTTGTAATCTGCGAGCGCCGCACTGAATTCTTCGAGCATGACCCGCGCGTCGGCCACAATCGGCAACGCTGCGTGCTTGTACGCATCGAACGCGGCCACGTTGATGTTGATGAAGCGCGCCTCCGGATTCTGAAAAGCCGTCTTTGAGGCGGTGGTGAAGTCGCTGTAGCGCGTGCCGATGCCGATGATCAGATCAGCTTCGCGCGCGATAATATTGGCGCCGGGCGTCCCCGTGACGCCCAGCGCGCCCAGCGATTGCGCGTGGTCGTAGCGGAGCGCTCCCTTGCCCGCCTGGGTTTCGGCCACGGGAATGCCAGTCTGCGCGGCAAAGTGCGCCAGCGCTTCGGTCGCCTCGCTGTAGATCACGCCGCCCCCGGCGATGATCAGCGGTTGCGTGCTGGCGCGAATCCATTCCGCCGCCCGCTGCAACAGCGTTGCGTCCGGCCGCGGACGCGGGATCACCCAGACGCGCTGCTCGAACAGCGCCGTTGGATAATTGTGGGCCTCGGCCTGCACGTCTTGCGGCAGCGCCAGCGTGACCGCGCCCGTATCGGCCGGCGAGGTCAACACGCGCATGGCCTCCGGCAGCGCAGCGATGATCTGCTCGGGGCGGTTAATGCGGTCCCAATAGCGCGAAATCGGCTTGAAGCAATCGTTGACGGAAATGTCCTGCGAGGTTGGTTGTTCCAATTGCTGCAGCACCGGCGCCACGTTGCGCCGTGCAAAGATGTCGCCGGGCAGCAGCAGCACCGGCAGGCGGTTGATCGTTGCGCCGGCCGCTGCTGTCACCATGTTGGTGGCGCCCGGCCCAATGGAGGTTGTGCAGGCGAAAGCGCGCAGCCGGTTGTTCATTTTGGCGAAGGCGGCTGCGATGTGTACCATCGCCTGCTCGTTGCGAGTCTGATAATAGGGAAAGTCGGGGCGCTGCTGGAGAGCCTGCCCGATCCCCGCCACATTCCCATGCCCAAAAATCCCCCAGCAACCGGCGAAGAATTGCTGCTGGCTCCCATCCCGTTCAACAAATTGATTCTGCAGGAATTGGACAATGGCCTGGGCGGTGGTGAGACGTAACGTGCTCATGCGCTTTGACTCACGTCCGGGTTCGGCAGCATGAAGTCGCGCATGACGGCCAGCAGCTCGTGATAGGCGCCGATGAAACCCCGCAGCGTGCGGACGGTTGCGCCGTAGGCGTCAAACTCTTCCACCGTCATTCCGTCTGGGTCGTACGCCTTGCGGAAGTCGGGGAATTTGGTGTAAAGCGCGTCGATGATTTCCTCACTAACCGGCTTGTGTATGCGCTCTTTCACCTCGACGTCAGAGGCGTTGAACTGCGATTGCCAGCCATAAGGGATGGTGAGCACGACGTCGCCGCCGATGAGTTCCGACCAGTGCAAATGGTGCCGGTATGCGGCCGCGAGCAGGCGCGCCCGGTAGTCGCGCTCCTGGTAGATGCCATAAGCGCGCTTGAAGGCCGCGACGCCGGCCCAGTGCAGATAACCCGGGTTTGTGATAATGCCATCCCGCTTTGCCAGCACGTGCAGCCAGTCGTCGAGCCGACCCACCATGATGGTGCACACGGGTGACATGTCTGCGACGTTCTTCCCATCCGCTTCGCGCCGGTTCAACCCACGCTCCACCGCTGCAGCCACCGCAAGCGCCTGCGGCACGGTGAAATTCACGGTCGCGTTGATGTTCACCCCATTGTAAGTAGCTTCTTCGATAGCTTTGATA
>JBHHUI010000006.1:0-15000 GCA_046753805.1 Anaerolineales bacterium | reverse complement strand
TAACGAGCGAAATTATAAGACAGCAATTCAATGACGGCCAATATTACCAGCGAGCAAGCCGGGGAGAGTTACAGATCAAGCTTAGAAAGAGCAAACACCCTGACGACCCCCCTGAGGGAGAACCGATATGTACCTTCAGCCAGATCGTTGTCTACTACGACCAGGACGGTCAGCCCGTTGCGTTGGCACATCAGTAATTGAGACCCGACGGTACGATTGGAGCCAGCGGGCGCCCGGACCCGAAGCGGCTTTGGATTGGCGAGCGCACAATCGCCGTTCGCGAGGTGCCAGCCGACACCGGTGACTCCTCGTAAAGTATAGCGCGATTTGGGGAACTGCTCGAAGTGACGGACGGGGGAGTGTCTAATTTGGTGGGCACGGCTACAAGCCAAGCACACTGAGCCTGTTGAAGTGCGCCTGCCCGCGGCCTTCGACAAGCTCAGTCTCTGCCGCTTGCCCACTTTGTTAGACACTCCCCCGGACGGCGTTTCGCCAGACATGATCGCGCTGGGTGCGAACAAGCGACGCCGCTATTAACGCAACATGCCCGGCATGGGAAGAACCGGGCATGTGACACTGCGGAGAGCAGGGCTGGAAATGGATATTTGCATAATACCACAGCAGGCTGCCTGAAAAAGGACGATCTAACTACACACTGCATTGCCCACTTCGTAACGCAGGCAACCGTTCACCGGTAGGCCATTACTGTCAATATATACCCAGCTGCCTTCTAAGCAGACGGTCGGGAGTTCGATCCTCTCCGGGGGCGCCTTGCATGGAGACAGTCCCTCTTACCTGGCCGACGGTTGGCCCCGGTTGCACCCGACATATTCGAAGCCCTTTATAACGGCCTTCTAACAATGCGTTTACCGCCAAACCTGTATACTCTTCGTATGCGCACGGTCATACGCGATTTGGCCGATGTCACCCGGGGGCAATCTGAATGGCTGAACACTTGCGTCAGCGACCCAAAAAGATAGTCTGCATTGAGGACGACCGCGATTTCCTCGATCTGTTGTTGTTAATGCTGGAAGGTGAAAACACAGACGTGATCGCGGCTTTTGGCGGCGCCGAAGGCTTTGAGACCATCCGTAGGGAGAGGCCGGACCTGATCCTGCTCGACCTGATGATGCCGGACATGCACGGCTGGGAAGTTTATATGAAGATGAAAGCCGACGACGAGCTGCGCAATATCCCGGTCATCGTCGTGACCGCTCTCGGCACACGTTATGACAAGACATTTGGGCTTAATGTCGCCAAGGTCAACGATTATATAACGAAGCCGTTCCTGCCCTCCCATTTGCGGCAAAGCGTAGACGCCGCCCTCTGGCAGTAGTCTTTCCTGGCACACTCATACGGTTGGCCCCTGCTGGTTGGGGTCTTTTTGATTCCGTGTGGCGCGCAGACCGCCGAGGTTTCCCAAACCTCGGCGGTCTCAAACCGCCAACATTGACACCCCCACACCGCCCCGGTAAGATGCCTGTCCGGGTTTGCCTGGCCTGCAATTGAGAAGGGGACTACCGCCATTGGTTTTCGTGACCGGCGCAACCGGATTCTTGGGACGCCACCTCGTTCCGGCGTTGCTCGCGGCCGGCCACCGCGTGCGCGCGTTCGTTCGCCCGCAAAGATCGGCCGGCTGGCTGCGCACGCTGCCGGTTGAGATTGCGTCGGGCGACGTGACCGATCGGGAGTCGGTCGTGCGCGCCGTGTCGGGCTGCCGCTTTGTGGTGCATGCGGCCGCTCGGTTCCGGTTCTGGGGTCCGCCAGCGCAGTTCCAGCACACCAATGTGACTGGTACGTCGAATGTGTGCACTGCTGCAGCCAGCAGCGGCGTGGAGCGTTTCGTGTACATCTCCACTGTGGCGGTGGCCGGCGTGCCCCGGTCCGGCCGCGTCATTGACGAGACCTATCCGTGCAGGCCTGCCGACGCGTACCAACAGAGTAAACTCGACGCCGAGGCCGTGGTGCTGGAGCACGTGGCTTCCGACGGACTCCCGGCAGTAATCCTGCGTCCGGGCGCCTTCTATGGCCCCTGCAGCCACTATGGATTCAACCGCCTGTTTTTCGACGACCCTTTCCGTGGGCTGCGCATACAGGTGCATGGCGGGCAGCGCCTGACGTTTCCGGTTTACGTGCCGGACGTGGCGGCCGCGATTATTGCGACGCTCGCGCGCGGACGACCGGGGGAAACCTATAATGTCAGCGGTGAATCGTTGAGTCATCGGGCGGTCAATGCTATCGTCAGCCGCCAGGCCGGCATCCACCCGTTCCGCTTGAACTGTCCGGCAGTTTTGCTGCTCGGCCTGGCGCGGGCGTGGACGGCGATGGCGCGGGTGACGCGCCGGGAGCCGTTCTATCCAATTAATCTTGCCACCTATGTGTTTCACGACTGGAACGTATCGAGTCGGAAAGCAGCCGCCGAACTTGGCTTTAGGGCCACGCCATTTGAAGAAGGCGCTCGCGCCACCGTGGCCTGGTACCGGGAGATCGGCGCGATATAGCGGCTTGTGATTTGGCAGTGAGAGCCTTACGGGAGATCGCGACGTGTTAAAAATCGTAACTGTTGCACAAATGCGCGCCCTGGAAGCAGCCGCAGATGCTGCGGGCGTGACTTACGCCGAAATGATGGATCGGGCGGGCGCCGCCGTCGCCGAGGTGGTGCAAGCGCGCATTGAGACGCTGCAAGGTAAGACCATCGTCGTCCTGGTCGGGCCGGGCAACAATGGCGGCGACGGCCTCGTGGCCGGACGGTTGCTCGCCGAAGCGGGCGCGACCGTCAAGTTCTACTTCTTGCGCCCGCCAGCCGAGGACGATCCAAATGTGGCGAAGGCGCGTGCCGGCGAGATGTTCATGGCCGATGCGGAGAACGACCAGCGCTGGCGCGTACTCAAGAATGTGCTGCGCGGCGCGGACGTGCTGGTCGATGCGCTTTTCGGTACCGGCGTGCGCTTGCCCTTGCGTGACAGCGCCGCCCGGCTACTCCAGCAAGTCGGGCGCACTCTGGCCGACGGCGACCGCCGGCCGCTGCGGGTTGCCGTGGATGTCCCGTCGGGGTACGACTGTGACACCGGCGCGCTCGATGCGAAGTCCATTCCTGCGGACGTAACGGTAACGTTCGGGGCCGCCAAGGTGGGGCAATTTTCGTTCCCCGGCGCCGAAGCGCTCGGCGATCTGGTGCTGGCGGATATCGGTTGGCCGGACGACCTCCCCGGTCTGGGCGACATCCCGCTCGACCTGATGGATGCGCCTACGGCAGCCGCATTGCTGCCGTCTCGCCCGCGCTCTGCCCACAAAGGTACATTCGGTACCGCGCTCGTGCTGGCGGGGTCCGTCAACTACACGGGCGCGGCTTACTTGTCGGCGCGGGCCGCCTATCTGAGCGGGGCTGGACTGGTCACAGCCGGCATTCCCATGAGCATCCACGCTGCCCTTGCCGGAAGTCTGCCGGAGGCCACATGGATCATCCTGCCGAGCGATTTGGGCGTCATCGCCGAAGGCGGCGTGGCGGTGGCGCGCAAGGCCGTACGCAAAGCAGATGCGCTGCTGCTCGGGCCGGGGTGGGGCACAGAAAAATCGACCGGCGCGTTCCTGCAGGGATTGCTCTCCGGCGCGAATGAAAATCCACGCGCGGCGTTCGGTTTCCGGCCCGCAGCCGGTGCGGGCGCAGAAGATCGCCCGGGCGAAAACGATGCGCTGCCGGCGCTGGTGGTGGACGCTGATGGATTGAAGCTATTGTCTGAACTTGACGGCTGGCCGGGTCTGCTGCCGGCGCCGGCGGTGCTGACGCCACACCCGGGCGAAATGGCGATTCTAACAGGTGATCCGAAGGACGAACTGCAGGCTGACCGTGTCGGGAACGCGCGAAAATATGCGGCTCAATGGGGTCACGTCGTCGTTTTGAAAGGCGCGTTCACGGTGGCGGCGGCCCCCGACGGGCGCGTCACGGTGCTGCCGTTTGCGACGCCGGCCCTGGCGCGCGCCGGCACCGGAGATGTGCTGGCGGGTCTCATTGTGGGCTTACTTGCGCAGGGCCTTGCGTCGTATGAAGCAGCCACGACCGGCGCCTACATTCACGGACTGGCCGGGGAACTGGCGGCGAGGAAAATAGGGGCTGCGGCAAGCGTGCTAGCCGGAGATGTGCTAGAGGCGATCCCCGCAGCGTTCGTGGCTATTGGTGAATCGCGGGCCAGCCGGTACAGCCCGGTATGAAAAGGTTGCCCGTTATTCGTACTGCTGAGAACGCGGCGGCATACGCAGTTTCCTCTGCGCACGCAGGGTCTCGGCGGTGAAGCCTGGCGAGCGCAGCAGCCTCTACTCCGCCTCCGCCGCCTTGCCTTCGCTGTCTTCGCTCTTGCGCAAGGCGTCCACAGCGCCCTTCACGCGGTCGCGCTGCTCTTCAATCTTCTGGCGGCCGGTCTCGCGCACGGCCTCCGCTCGTTCTTTCGCCTGTAGGGCGAGCTTTTCCGCCCGCGCCCGTGCTTCGGCGGTGGCCTGTTCGGCCCGCGCGCGCGCCTCGTCAATGCCGACCTGGCCGCGCTCCTTCAGTTCGATCCCGCGCTCGCGGATCTGAGCGCGCGTCTCCTCGCCGGACTGCGGCGCGAGGATCAGCGCCACTGCTGCGCCGACGAGACCGCCGATCAGGAAACCCGACAAGAACGCACCTGTATCGCTATCGTTGCCTGCCATCTCTAACTCCTTTCAAGCGTCTGGTTAATGATTGCGCTTTTTAGGCCGACTGGGGGTGAGCAGCTGTAGGAAGCGTTGAATTCCAGCCACTGTGCTGCTCATCTTTACCACCGGCTCGGTGAGGTTTTCGCTCACAAACATGGCCGTGCCCCGCACCGCGTTGATGGCTTCGTTGGTATTCTCTAGCATTGGTTTGATTTCATTCTGCAACAGGTTGACCAGCCGCGCCACCTGGACGCTTAACACCACCAGCCCGACGCCGATGAGCAGCGCCAGAAAGGCGATCCAGATGATGAAGACATCGCGCAGCGTCTCGGTTTGGGCCGGGTGGCCCAGCATCCAGATGCTGGCGAGCACGATGCCGGCGATTACCAGCAACGCGACTATGCCGCCCGCGATCGCGATGGTCTGCGTCTGGCGGTTGGTTTGCTCGTGCGCGGTGTCCGCTTCCGCAATCGCGCCATCAAGCCCCGGCGGCGTTTGATTCTCGGCCATTGAAGCGATTATAAGATACCTTGAACGGAATTGTAAGAGGTCGGGCGCGCGGGCGAACGTGCAACGCACTCCTCGGCGGGAGGGCCTACTCTGTCTGGCAGGCCGCGCACGTCCCTAGCAGTTGTAACCAGTGCTCGTTCACATGGAACCCACTCGCGGTTTCGACGCGCTCGATCAGCGGCTCCAGATCGTCTCCAGAGAAGAACACCGCCGACCCGCAGTCTTCGCACACGACCAGGTGCTGGTGCCCTTCCGCGGCTGCCATGTATGCGTGGCAACCGCCGGGCAGGTGTACGCGCTGCGTTAGGCCTAGCTGCTCCAGTCGCTCCAGCGTGCGATAGACGCTCACCAAGCCGAGCGAGCCGTGTCGCCGGCGCGCGCGGGCGTGGACTTCGGCCGGGGTGAGCGCGCGCGAGCTTTCAGTTACCACGTCCACGACGGCGCGCCGGGGCGCTGTGATCCGATAGCCGCTCGCGCGCAGGGTGTCGAGCCAGCGTTGCGAGGTCATGTGGCTTCTGCGCGATGCTGCTGCAACCGATGCGCGCCGGCTTGCACCAGCCACACGACCGTAAAGATCAGCGTGCACACGAGGACGATCGCCGCGCCCGATGCGACGCCGACGTAAAACGATATGTACAGCCCCACCACGCCGGAGACGGCGGCAATCGCAGCTGATAGCGCCATCATCACCGGCAGCCGGCGCGTCAGCAGGTACGCTGTGGCCGCCGGCGTTACCAGCATGGCGACCATGAGTGCGACGCCGACCGTTTGCAACGAGACGACGATTGCAACCGCGATCAAGACGAGCAGCAGGTATTCCAATGTGCGCGCGGGCAAACGGAGCGTCGCCGCCAGGGTGGGATCAAATGAGAGCACGAGGAACTCTTTGTAGAAGAGCACGATCACCAGCACAACCATCCCGCCGAAAACGGCGGTGAGCAGCAGGTCCGCCGCTGATACGCCCAGCACGTTGCCGAAGAGGAAATGCGCCAGGTCCACGGAGTAGCTACCCGCCGTGGAAATGAGCGCCACGCCCAGCGCGAACATGCCGGCAAACACGATGCCGATAGCAGTATCTTGCCGCAGCCGCGCGTTGCGCCCGATGGCGCCAATGCCAAGTGCAGCCAACACGCCCGCGCCCAGCGCCCACCAGAACAGGACCCCGCGCGTCGCGCCACTGATCAGGTATCCCGCAGCAACGCCGGGCAGGACGGTATGGGCCAACGCGTCGCCGAAGAACGCCATCCCACGCAACACCACATACGCGCCCACCACAGCGCATACGACGCCTACCATCACGGCTGCGGTCAGGCCGCGTACCATGAACGCGTGTTGGAGCGGGGCGATGAGGAGTTCCAACATGACTGTTATGTTTCGCCGTCGCCGCAGTGGGTGTCGCCGACCACGAGCACCCCGTCGTCCGTCTCGATGAGCTGCACATGGCTCCCGTATGCGCGGCGGAGATTCCCGGGCGTAAAGACCTGTTCCGGGTGCCCGATGCCCAATAGGATGCGGTTGAGCAGCATGACCCGGTCGAAGCGGGCTGCTGCAAGGTCGAGGTCATGTGTGGCAATCAACACGGTCACTGACCGGGTACGCAATTCGTCCAGAATGTGGAAGATGTCTTCCTGCGCCGGCAGGTCCAGTCCGGTGAGCGGTTCATCTAAGAGCATGATTGCAGCTTCTTGCGCCAGCGCGCGCGCGATGAACATACGCTGCTGTTGCCCGCCGGATAACTCCGCGATCTGCCGGTCGGCGTAATCGACAAGCCCGACCATTTCCAGGTTCTCGTGTACCAGCTGCCAGTCGCGCGCGCGCGGCCCGCGCAGCAGACCGAGCTTGCCCGTGCGACCCATCATCACCACATCGGCCACTGTGACCGGAAAGCTCCAGTCAACGTCGGAGCGCTGCGGGACGTATGCGATGCAGATGTGGCCGACCGGTTCGTGGCCGCCCACCCGCACTTCGCCCTCGGCTGCCCGCAGAATGCCGGCTACCATTTTGAACAGGGTGCTTTTGCCCGCTCCGTTGGGGCCGACGACTGCCAGGCGCTCGCCGCGTTTCAGGCACAGGGTGATGTCTCGCAGCGCTGTGCGCCCGTTATAGCGGACAGTGACGTGCTCGAGGTTGAGAATCGGCGCATCTGGGTCGTGGGGCGCGTCATTTGAGTGGGCCACGCCGCGCCGGAATGGATTGCGAAAGGACATCAGGTCAGCGGCTCAAGGCGTCCACAATTGCGCTCACGTTGTAATGCATCATGTCGATGTACGTCGCGGCCGGGCCGTCGGGAAGGCTCAGCGATGCCGTGTAAAGACCTACGAGTTCAACCCCGGTGTCGGCGGCTACTTGCGCAGCCAGGTCGCGGTTCACCGGTGTGCCGACAAAGATCGCCGACGCGCCCAGACCATGCACGGCGTTCTCCACATCGGCAATCTGCTGCGCGGATGGCTCGGCCACCGTGCTGTACGCGGGAACGATTGTACCGACGATTTCGAACTTGTATTTGTCGGCGAAATACCCCAGCTCGTCATGGTCCGTAACGATGAGCCTGTCGGCTGGGGGGATTGCGGACAATTGCATTTCAATCCACGCATCCAGGGCGGCAAGCTCGGCGCGATATTGCGCCGCGTTACTTGCATAAGTTTTTGCGCCGGCCGGATCGAACTGCGCAAGTGCCGCTTCGATGTTTTGCGTCCAGATTTCGACATTGGTCGGGTCAAGCCAGACGTGCGGGTCCGTCTCGCCCGCGTGCGCGCCGCTCGGTGTACGGAGTGGAACTCCCTCAGAAACGGAAACGACCCAGGCGTCGCCGCCGGCGCTCGTCACAAGGCGATCTAGAAACGTCTCCAACCCAGCGCCGTTGGCAAAAACGATATCCGCGTCGGCCACTCGGACCAAGTCCTGCGGCTGGAGATCGTATGCATGCGGATCCGCATCCGGCGGCAACAACAGAGCGATGTCGATTGCATCGCTGCCGACGCGCTGGACCGCATCGCCGACGAGACCGGTGGTTGCCAATACGCGAACGCGTCCGGTTGCAGCCCCAGTGGAGGGCGTCCCGGCCGTGCACGCGGCGCTTACAACGACGACAAACGCGAACAGCCGGGAGAAAGATGCCGCCAACGCGTAGTACCCCTTATTGAAAATGATTTTCAATATTATAGTGGGCGCGAGAGGCGTCGTCAATGCCGGCGCGAATTGGTGTGGGTTCGATGTCTCAGCCCAAAAGACACATTGGGCTTCCACCAGGGCACTTAAACCACAAATGCTTGCTCTCTGGCGGCGTTTATCCTCGTCGGATTCATTGCTCCACGTGCGCTGCAGGTATTGGGTTGTCACGGCGAACGGGAGAGAGTCTATTCGTAGCGCTCGGAGGTTAAGTCGGCTTCGGCCAGCCACAACGCGATGCCCATCGCAATGAAAGCGCCCAATGTGGCGGTCAATACGTTCAGCGTGCCCACCCGGTACAGTTGGATTCCAAGGAAGTCGCCGGCCCAGTGCCCAACGCCAAAACCCGTCCAGGCGGCCAGCAGATACAACATGAAACGCCGCGCGCTTCCAGAGAAGATCAGGTGAAACACGGCGCCATACAGTGTGGAAAGGATGACGCCAAGGATTAGGGCCGGGATTGCCATAAATGGGATCGGGCGGTGCAGGCCGGGCTAGCGCTGAATAATACCACCGCCGAGGCAAACGTCGCCTGTGTAGACTACAGCTGCTTGACCCGGCGTGATATCGCGTTGGTCCTGTTCGAACTGAATATCCACGCGATCCGCGCCCTCGGGCGCGACAGTAGCCGGGGCCGGCTGCGCTCGGTAACGAATCTTGACCTGCGCTCGGAAGGGCTCCGACGGCGCATGCCCAGAGACCCAGTTAAACTGATGGGCTTTCAGGGTCGCACAACCAAGCGCTTCGCGCGGTCCGACGATGAGTGCATTCGCACGCGTGTCCGTGTCGAGCACGTAGAGTGGGGTGGGCGCAGCAATGCCCAGCCCCTTGCGCTGTCCGATCGTGTAAGCAGCCAATCCGCTGTGTCGACCCACACGCGCGCCGGTCGTGTCCACTATCGGCCCGGGCTTCATGGCCTGCGGGGCGCGACGTTTCAAGAACGCGCGGTAGTCGCCGTCGCCGAGGAAGCAGAGGTCCTGGCTATCGCTGCGGTCGGCGACCGGCAGCGAGAATTCCCGCGCGAGATTGCGCACTTCGTCTTTTGTGTGATCGCCGACGGGAAACAGCGCATGCTGCAGTTGCGATTGTCCCATCACGCTCAATACGTATGACTGGTCTTTCCGGTCGTCCACAGCGCGGAGCAATTGGAATTCACCGCCCGCATTGCGCACGCGCGCGTAATGCCCGGTTGCGAGGTGCGACGCCCCCAGGTCGAGCGCTTTGTTGAGCAGGAAATCCCAGCGGATGTGCCGATTACATTCCACGCAGGGGTTGGGGGTTATCCCGGAGGCGTACCCGTCCACGAAGAAATCGACGACTTCTGATTTGAAAGGCGCCTTGGCATCGACGGAGTAGAATGGGATATCGAGTTGCGCCGCTACGCGTCGCGCCAGCGCCAGCGCATCGGGCGTGCAGCAGCGGTTGTGCGCCGCTGCGCCGCCGGGTTCGCTCCACAACCGCATCATCAGTCCGACAACCTCGTATCCGGCGCGCACGAGCAGCGCTGCCGCCACCGAACTGTCGACTCCGCCGCTCATGGCGACGACGACGCGGGTGCTATGAGTCATGACTTCCGCAGGTCGGCAAAGGTCTTGCCTTGTAGATAGTCCGGGAAAGTGTGCACGCCGGTGATTTGCAGATAGCAGCGTTCGGGGTATTTCATCCACCCACGCGCTAGGCCAACGCGCAGGTAGACTTCGGCGGATTTGAGAGCTTCGAGCAGGTCAACCGCGATCTGGTGTGGTAATTCGTCAGCCTCGCGCTGACGGTCGCAATAGTAGCGCCACGCCAAATCTGTGACCGGCAGAACATAGATCGTCCCGGCGTCGTCCACAAACCGCAGTCGGTAGTCCCAACCGCCTTCCTTTGCCCGGAAAGTAGTGCCGAATATGTGCTGCGGTTTGATTGTGCCGATTGAACGTGGCCCCTGACCGGCCATAACGTAGAAGCCTGGCCCAGTGAGAATGGATTGCTCAAAGATGGCAGCCACGCTCTCGAACAGGCCCATCGCCAGCACATCGCGCCGTTTTTTCGGAACCACGAGGCGGAAGAAGCGCACGCTGTCTGGATCATAGCGCCAGTCTTCGGTATGAGGCGGCTCGATGATCGGTTGCAGTAGATCGTACTCCACCACAGCGAATGGGAACACGACGGGCTTTCCGAAGGCGTACAGGCTGCTCTCGTGGATGCCGGGCGGTGGTAATACCGGGCGCACGCAGTGCCCGTCTTTGTCATAGCCTGCCACGCACACGCGGCCGTGCCGCATGCGTGTCAGGTCAGTAATTGCCAGCAGGGACTTCAAGGATTCTGCGCCTCAAGCGTGTCGGGTCTATGCAGTTTTATCCTGCCCGGTCTACAGATGTACGATCTCCACCCCCGGCCAGTGCGCGGCCAGCCGCTCGGCCACCAACCGGCGATGGCACTGCTCCGGGGCGGCCTCGCTGCACAGCAGACAGGAAGCTTGCTCCCAGAACCCATCCCGTTCGAGCGTGTGCGGGATACGGCGCTCGTCCATCAGCGCCCCAAAGCGTGCCTCGTAGCGCGACCAATCTTTATCTTGACGGTAGTCACTGAGGATGTCTTTAGTGGGGGCCAGTTTGGGCAGGTGGAGGTACCGGCAGCCGTTCGCCAACCGGTCGAGGAAATAGGGTAAGTCGTTCTTGCGGGCGAAGCCAGACAGCTGGCCGTCGGGGCGCAGGCGGATGTCAACCAGCCGCTGTACGCCGTGAGAGCGCAGCAGCTCAAAGAAGGTTTCGGCGCGCTTCCGGGTGAACCCGATGGTGTAAAGTCTCATCGTTGACTCCGGGGAAATGTAACTAAAACAACGTGGGCTGTTCGGTGCTCGGCTGGCCCTCAACCGAGGCCAGAATGGAACTGGCCCCGTACACTGTGCCATCGCCACGAATGTGCCGCACCTCCACTTCCGGGTGTTCGGCCATCAGGTGCTTCGCTATCAGATGATGCCGGTGACAGCGTGCCGGGTCCTCTTCGCTGCACAGGATAGCAGTGGTTTGTTCGCCGGCCATCTCCAGCAGCCGCCTGATGCCCCGTCGGAACCATGGGCGCTTCATTACCTCAGGGTAGTCCACCTCATGCAGATAATCAGCGCCCTCACCCGGGAGTTGGCCGTTCTTGTAACACGTGGGATCGAAAGGACGTCCCCCCAGATACTTGCCGGCGAAGGCATACTCAATGCAATGATCGGGCAGCGCGCGTTGGATGCCCTCTTTGTTGAATTGCGGGTTGAAGCGACTGTACGGAGCGGAGCGGACATCCACCAGTAGCGCAATCCCGTTCTCGTCGAGCAAAGAAATCAACTTTTCCAGCGAGTGATTGCCATGGCCAATGCTGTACAGTCTCATAGCGGCTCACTTTCCCCCGGCTCTTCGCCGGCGCGCCGCGCCAGATGTCGCGGTCTGATTGCCGAAAGAGCAGGACTGTGCGAGGTCTGGGGCGAGGGAATGACTCTCATCGCGGCTACGATCCCCGGCAGAATCGCCAGCACGCGGTCGATGTGCTCGTGGGTGGTGCCGCGCCCGACGGTCAGGCGTAGCGAGCCGAGCGCCCATTCCGGATCAAGACCCGTCGCAAGCAACACGCCCGACGGCTCCGGGTCGCCGGTCTTGCACGCCGAGCCGGAGCTGGCCGCGATGCCTTCCAGATCAAGACGCATCAAAAGCTCATTGCCGTCCACATTTCGGAACACGAAGCTGGCATTGTTCGGCAAACGAGCCGTTGGGTGTCCCGTCAACCGGGCGTCCGGGACCTCGTTGAGAATTCCGGCGATGAGCCGGTCTCGCAATTCGGCATAGCGGCGCGCGTCTTCTTCGCGGCGCTGCGCCGTCAATTCAAGCGCTGTGGCCATCGCCGCGATATAGGGCACGTTGTGCGTGCCCGCGCGCTGGCCGCGTTCGTGGCTGCCGCCGGTCTGCGTGGGGGCCAGCGCGACGCCGGCGCGCGCATACAACAGTCCGATCCCCTTCGGACCATAGAACTTGTGCGCTCCCAGCGACATCAAATCCACACCGAGCGTGCGCACGTCGATCGGCAACTGGCTCCCGGCCTGCACTGCGTCGGTGTGAACCAGCACTCCATGCGCGTGCGCCGCTGCAGCAATGTCCGCGATCGGTTGTATGGACCCGATCTCGTTGTTGGCGTACATGACGGAAACGAGTACGGTCTCCGGCCGGATCGCGGCGGCCACATCTGCCGGCGAAACACACCCAAAAGCGTCCACCGGCAGCACGGTAAGCTCAAAGCCGAACACGTCCCGGAGTTGGTAGGCCGTGCGCAGGACGGCGTCGTGCTCGACCGCGGAGGTGATCAGGTGGTTGCCCCCTCCGGCCTGGCGCGCGGCAAACATCACGCCGCGCAGCGCAAGGTTGTCGGCCTCGCTGCCGCCGCTGGTGAAGACGATCTCGTCCAGCGCGCAATGGAGCAGTGCGGCAATGGACTGCCGAGCGCGGGTCACGGCGGCCTCGGCGCGCTGGCCGTAACGATGGACCGACGATGGATTGCCGTACTCTTCCGAGAAATATGCCATCATCGTCGCGACGGCCTCGGGCGCTACCGGCGTCGTGGCGGCATGATCCAGATAAATTGGCGTGGGCATGGAACCCTTAGAGTTGGAAGCCGCTGGTGGCCGGCACTACTTTCTGCTCGAGGTTGTCGACGAATTCAAGCAGTTTCTGTTTCAATTCAGACCATTCGTCGCTTTGCAGGATGGAGAACAGCCCGGCGGCCGAATCCGTCGTTCCGGCAGTGAGGATCTGCGAGCAGTCGCCGTAGAGGGTGTACCACGCATCCGTCGGCTCAATGCCCAGCTTGGTGATGCCCGGCACGAATTCGCGGATCACAAACTCGAAGTATTCCTGCTCCAGGTTGGGCTTGATATCCCAGCTCATCAGGAGTTTGGTTTTCGCCATAGTTCCGGTCCGTATTTAGCCGCCTTTGGGCTTAAGGACGACGACCTGGGTCTCATCCGGAAGGCTGGACTTTGTGACCTTAAGGTTATCTTCAGGCGTGGATTTTGCCAGCCCCATTTCCTTAAGGAATTTGTTCGGCGAATCAAGTTTCAACTTCACATTAGCCGTCTTAAAGTGCATCGGCACCACCACCGCCGGTTCGATCAGGCTGATCATTTCAGCCGCTTGTGAAGCGTTCAACCCGTTGCCGCCGCCAATCGGTACCAGCAAGACATCGACCGTGCCCAGCGCTTCGACGCGCGACTGTGACGGGACATGATCGAGATCGCCGAGGTGGCATACAGTCAACCCGTCGAAGTCAAATACATAGATGGTGTTCTTGAGAGCGGGTCCAGACCTGGATTTTCCGTTGGCCCCGTCTTTCGGGTTCTGGCGCGTAGGAACGCCGGTAATGAAGACGCCACCGATCTCGTACTCGCCGGGACCGACTACCGGACGCGCACTTCGGACGGCGTCCAGATTGTTGTGCCCGGGCGCGTCGTGACTTATCGTGACAATGTCGGCGCGGAGACGCGGAATCGCAAGCCCAATGCTCTTGTCAAAGGGGTCTGTTACGATTGTTGCGACGTTGCGTTCAGTCAGTCGAAAGCACGAATGACCAAACCACGTGATTTCCATGGATTGCCTCCCAAGACGATTGATTATACCATCGGGGCGAATCACAGAATGACAGGTACAAAGCGCATTTCTCCGTCGCGGAGATGCAAACCAATGCGATCCACACTTGCAGACGGCGCACGCGGGTGATGAGCGCATCGCTTGTTCCCGCCTGGCCCGGCGCCCTGCACCCGTTCCTCGTCGGGGACGGCGCGCTGGAGGAATCCAGCAGTGGTGTACGCCTGCGCATTCCGCCGACCGGCGGACGAAAGTATGCGGACGCCCAACTGGACGACTACCACGGGCTGCGGCGCGGCGCGTTTCCATGGCGGCCACCGCTGCAGCTGTCGGTGCGCGCCCGCACATCGTGTGACGTCCGAGACATCGGCGGCACGGCGGGGTTCGGCTTCTGGAATGACCCATTTACGCTCACGGGCGGAACCGTGCTGGCCGCGCCGCGCGCCGTCTGGTTTTTCGGCGCTGCGCCGCCAAACGATATGGTTCTGGTCACGGATGTGCCGGGGCGCGGATGGAAAGCTGCCGTGCTGGACGGCGGCCGCTTGCCTTCCGTCGTGCTCGCGCCGGCGGCGGCCGCGGCCATTGCGCTGACCAAGATTCCGGGTCTGGGCGCGCCGATCATGCGCGTGGCCCGGCGCGCCGTCAACGCCGCCGAGGCGCTGCTGGACGCTTCGATGGACGACTGGCACACGTATGCGCTAGAATGGCATGCGGCCGGCACCCGCTTTTTCGTGGACGGTCGCAAGGTGCTCGAATCCAACGTCTCGCCGCGTGGCCCGCTCGGGTTCGTGGCATGGATTGACAATCAGTATGCGATTGTGTCCGAGAGCGGGATATTCAAGTTTGGACTGGTTGAATGCGCGCAGGCGCGCTGGCTCGAACTCGACGACCTGCGGGTCGAACGGCTGCAGGATGATCTGAAATGACGCGTACTCTGTCCCGGCGCGACTTCCTGAAACTGGGCGCCGCCACTGTGGCCGGCCTGGCAGTCACGCCAGCGGCGCGCGCCCGCGCATTGCGTCCTTTGCCGCCCGACGACGCCGACCCGCAG
>JBHHUI010000005.1:0-15060 GCA_046753805.1 Anaerolineales bacterium | reverse complement strand
CGGGCGCGCGCCCGCAGGATCGCCGTCTCGAGCGCGGCTCGGGCGAGTTCGCCGCCGTATTCTTTTGAAAGTGGCTTTAGATGAGTGAGGAAGGTCTCGATGGACGGCGACAACGCTGCAGCAGCGTTGAGGGCAGCCCGGCCACGCTGCGTGTGCAACGCGTTAAACCGCACGAAATCCAAGGGTCGCCCCGCTGCCGGTCGTAGCCATACCGGGCGATCGTAACACGAAGGCCCCAAAAGACCTCCGAGGGCTTGCAGGCCTCGGAGGTCTCCGTGGAAATCATGCGAATGGGAAAATGTTCGCGGGCTACGAACCGGCCTGGACAGATGCGGCTGCGATCGGTTCTTCCTCCGGCTGCGGCCGCCCGGCGATGATGAATCCGGCGAACATGGCGACCGCCGCAATCAACTCGCCAAGATATAGCAGCGAACCATACCCGAGCCTCGTGAGCGTGCTGGCGAACCCTATCGAGAGTGCGCCGGCCGCGATGAGTACGTTTCCGGTCACGCGATTCGGCAGCACGCGTTTGCGCCAGAAAAGATAGGCCGACCAGAGCGCGCCGCCCACGAGTGTGACCAGACCATAGATGTTGAAGAACGGAGTCGTGAGCCGCACGGTGGCGCCGTCGCTGACGGCCGGGAAGATGTCCCGATACTGGTCGCTAATGGCGAGTGAAGTCGTGAAGGCACTCTCGTCCAGGCGCGGCATGACTTGCAACATCAAAACCAGCGCCGCCAGGCTGCCCAGTACCAATGCGGCAGTGACGTAATGCACCCACTTCTTGCGGAACAGCAGGTACACGGTACCGTGACCGATCCAACCGGCATTGAGGACCGCCCCGAAGAAGTACCATGTGAAGAAGACCCAGCGATTCCAGGCCAACGATAGGTAGGCTTCGGCAAAGCTGCCGGCGCCAAACATGGCCAGCCCCAGACCCCAGAATAGAAAGTGGAGTTTGCGGCGTACCCAGTAGCGCTGGAGCACAAAGAGGGTGAACCCCAGCATGATGGCGGTCGATACGAATGGAAGCACGTTGTTAATTGGCACAGGAGTTTCTCCTATTGTCGCGTCGTGGTGGTACGCGAGTGTTGTCAGGCATACGGGATTAAACCCAGCAATATTCCCGCCGCAAAAATAATGAGCACAATGGTGATCACGCCGAAGCTGATTAGGAGCGCCGGCACCAGCTTTTCGAAATACAGCGAGTCTTTCGGCATGCGAGATTGGGTCCGACGTGGAACCGCGCGGCGCGCTTTCCTGACCGGGTGTGTTTCATCTTTGCGTTGTTCGCTCATCATGCTAATCCATCGCGTGTGCGACGCTCCGGCTGAAATACGCTTCTTCCGGCTGGCAGCGGGACGGGCCCGACTTCTACGCGGCGCCTACGCCGCAACTGCCTGCTCGAGGGTCGCGATCGAGGCCGGCCTATGCGCCAGCACCGTTGCCCATGCACCTGCAAACAACCCGGGCTGGAACTTAATAGCGGGCTTTATCGTACGTTTCGGCGATTCCAAGTTGTACCGTGTTCAGCAGAGAATTGATCCGACGCAGCAGACGCGCGTTCATCTCGGATCGGACATGTGCGGCTTCGGGCAGCTGGATTGCAGCCCCCAGCAGCACGTCCCGAAAGAACATCGCGGCTCCAAGCGCATCCACAAGCGGCAATCTGTGCTCGAGCGCAGACTGTGCGTGCAGCCGGCCGATCGAGCGCGCCTCGGCAAGCAGATCGTCCCCGGCGTCGGTCTCTGAGACGTAACGGAGGATGACCCCCATGAGACGACGTCCAAGTTGACGCTTCTGCTTTCGTTCCTCGTCATCGAGTGGAACCAGCCAGGGCTCATCTGAATGGTTAACGAGTTCCTGACGCGTGTGCGTTAGCGCTCGTTCCGCCCAAACCTGCTCGAGGTCGCCGGTCGGTTGGGTAGGCCTGCGTGTCTGAGCGAACGCCTCGATGTCGTGCACGGAAAAGCGACGGTGACCTCCCGGTGTACGCAACACCGGCATTTCGCCCTTATCTGCCCAGCGCCGCAGCGTAGTGGGGTGCACCCCCAGTTTTTCTGCAGCTCGCCTTAAGCTCAACCAAGTCTCGGTAGATGACATGCTTGTCGATCACAATCCCCCGGCTGCACAAACGGACAGGAAACTATACAAATCTATGGATTAGGTAGCAAAGCTATGCCATCTAAGGCAAATTGTCAAGTGACATTCATCGTCCATTTGCCAGCATTTGACTATCACCGCGGGGTGATAATACTTCGGATTTGTGGGCCTCCGGCGCAATACACGCCAGGGGGGCGGGACAGGATGCAGAGACCTGAATCCAGAGCTTGGATTAGCTCCGCGTCCGAGGCCCGACGAGTCGCGGGTTACGATCGTTTATTCGACATTCGAGGTTGAATACGGCTACGAGGGATGGTCAGTCGAGCAGCTGGCGCGCGAGTTGAAGAAACTCGTCCCATTCCTCGCGGAAGAAGTGAAGCGTGACCTGGTTCAGTTCCAGGTGGTATGTCGTTTCGCCGTCCGGCTCTTCGATCTGCCACGCACTGAAGTCGTCCGTTTCGGCCAGCAAGCTGGTTGGCATTTCGGGTATGTTATCCGGCATCGTTCTCCCCCTTGCCCGGCGCGCTGCCGGCGGCTGTGGATTGGCGACCGATATGCACGCGCGCCCAACCCACAGCCCGGCGCGTACGCCCGAGGAACACCGATTCCGGTTGCGTCTTCATCGGCTCCGGGAACGGGTCCAGGTCTAGCAATTTGCGCCAGGCGTAAACGGCGATCAGTTTCAATGAAGCCAGTACCGGCGCAGACAGCATAATGCCCAGAATGCCGGCTAACGAGCCGCCCATGATCGCGCCAACCATGACGGCAATCGGATGCAGGTCGAGCGCCTCGCCGACGATCCGTGGTACGAGCACGTTGTTTTCGATCTGCTGGATGACCAGTCCGACCCCCAGTACCACGGCGGCAAACCAGATCGGGTCCAGCCCCAACCAATTGCTATCCTGAAACAGCGCCACCAATACAGAGGCGACGATGGCAATAAACGGGCCGACCACCGGGATGAACTCCATCAGCCCGGCCAGCAATCCAAGCGCCAGCCCAAACCGCACACCCAGCGCGAGCAGTACAACGCTGACGATGATCGCCATGATCGTTCCAAGGACGGCCTGCCCGCGCAGGTAGGCGTTCCAGATACGCCCGAACTCGCGCAGCAGCCGTTCGACGTCTTGCCGGTAGCCCGGCCCGTGCGCAATTTCGCCGATGCGCTCCCCGAAGCGCGGCAGGTCTTTTGTGGCGTAGAACGACAGCACGAGGATGATGACAGCCCAGCCGAACCACCCCGCCGTGGTCGAAGCCGCTGCGCCAAGGAACCGTCCGCTGCGGCTTAGAACGGGCTGGATGGCAGACAGCAATTGGTCCGCCAATTGTCCGAAGTCGATTTCAACGGTTCGCAGATCAACCGTCCATGGCCCAATTGCATACGTTTGATTGAGGATCGTTTCGATCTGCGCCGGCACGTTCGCGACGATGTTCGGCGTGACGCGGATCAGCGTGAGGGTCTGCTGATACACAGTCACGCCGATGACCGTCAGCACGCTCAACACGAGCAACACAAATACGAGATAGACGAATCCGATGATGAGTTCGCGGCTAATACGCGTCCGCTCGTTGAGCCATACAACGAGCGGATTAAGTACGTATGCGATCATGCCGGCGATGACCAGCGGACCGATCAGTTGTTGGAAACGCCGGAATACGAGGGCGAGGAGCAGCAGCGCTACGACTGCTACCACGACCTTGGTAGCGTTATTCCAGGGAGGTGATTTCAGGTCTTCCGACACAATTGAAGTTTGCCGTCGAACGCATTCGACGGCAAGCCGGTACTACCCGGGACGACGCCCCCCGCCCCGGCTGCTCCCGCCCCGGTTGCCGCCCCGGCCGCCGCGATTTCCGCCGCCGCGACTGCGCCCACCCCGACTGGGCGGCCGGTCGCGCTCGCGCGCTTCTTCCGCCGTCCAACCTTCGAGCACGGCCTGACGGGAGAGACGGACCTTGCCATCGTTACGGATCTCGGTCACCATCACAGTGAGTTCGTCGCCTTCACGGGCTACATCCTCCACGCGTTCTACGCGGTAATCGGCCAGCTGGCTGATATGCACCAGCCCCTCGGTGCCCGGAATGATCTCCACGAAGGCGCCGAAGTCCGTTACGCGCACCACTCGCCCGGTGTAGATCATCCCAATCTCGGCCGACTCCGTCAGCGCTTCGATACGTGCGCGGGCCTCGTCGGCTGCCGGGCCTTCGGCGGCGGCAATGAACACGCGCCCATCTTCCTCAATGTCGATCTTGGCGCCGGTCTCGTCCTGGATGGCGCGGATGGTCTTGCCGCCCGGGCCGATGATGGCTCCGATCTTGTCGACCGGTACCTGCACAATGGTCATGCGCGGTGCAAAGGGCGACATTTCGGTGCGCGGCGCAGGCAGGTGGTCGGCGATGGTTTGCAGGATTTGCATGCGCGCCGTGCGCGCCTGGGACAGCGCCTGCGACATGATCTCCGGCGTGATACCGGTGACCTTGATATCCATCTGGAGCGCCGTGATGCCGGCGTCGGTGCCGGCGACCTTGAAGTCCATATCGCCGATGTGGTCTTCCATACCCTGGATATCGGTCAGGACGGCGTACTTGTCGCCTTCTTTCACGAGACCCATGGCGATGCCTCCGACCGGCTTCTTGATCGGCACACCGGCATCCATCAGCGCCAGCGTTGAACCGCACACGGAGGCCATGGAGGTTGAGCCATTGGAAGACAGCACTTCAGATACGACCCGCAATGTGTACGGGAAGTCTTCCTCGGCAGGCAAAACGTAGCGCAGCGCCGTCTCGGCCAGCGCGCCGTGCCCGATCTCGCGGCGCTTGGGACCGCGCAGGAACCAGGTCTCGCCGGTGCTGAACGGCGGGAAGTTATAGTGATGCAAGTAGCGTTTTGAGTCGACCGGCGAGAGCGTGTCAAGCCGCTGCTCGTCTCGCGGCGTGCCGAGCGTGGCGAGGCTGAGCACCTGCGTTTCGCCGCGCGTGAACAACCCGGAGCCATGCGCGCGCGGGCTGAGGCCTGTCTCGGCGGACAGGGGGCGAATCTCTGTCAGGCCGCGCCCATCGGGGCGTACGTGATCGTCGACGATCCGGCGGCGCGTCTCCGACTTGACAACGTCGTGAAACGCTCCGCGCACGTCGCCGATCTCGACCTCTTCGCGACCTTCGTAGGACGCGACAAGCTCCTCTTCAAGCTCGCGCAGGCGCTCATCGCGTGCGTCCTTGTCGAGCGCTTCGCCCAGTACCGCGACTACCTGGTCGCGCACCTTCCCGGTAACTTCGCTCTTCACCGCTTCGTCGATAGCAAAGCGACTCCAGTCCGTGATCTTGGCTTTGCCGACCTCCTGCGCCATCTGCTCCTGCAAGTCGATCAGCGGCTGCATTTGCGCGTGGGCAAAGTTGAGCGCCGCGACCATCATGTCTTCCGGCACCTCCTGCGCGCCGCACTCCACCATCAGGATAGCGTCGCGTGTGCCGGCCACGCGCAGGTCGAGCGTGGAATCTTCCATCTGCTCGAACGTGGGATTCGCGACAAATTCGCCGTCGATCAGACCGACGCGCACTGCGCCGATCGGCCCCTCGTACGGCGGCGCGCCAAATGGAATGTCGGAAATGGTGAGCGCAGCGCTTGCGCCGACCACAGCCATGATGTCAGGCTGGTAGCGCTGATCCACCGAGAGCGCCGTGATGATGATCTGAACCTCGTTGCGGAAGTCTTTGGGGAACAACGGGCGTAATGGCCGGTCAGTCAACCGACAGGTGAGGATCGCGCCCTCGCTGGGGCGTCCTTCGCGCCGGAAGAACGAGCCGGGAATGCGGCCGGCGGCGTACAAGCGCTCTTCGAAATCCACGCTCAGCGGGAAGAACGAGATGCCTTCGCGCGGTTTCTTCGACATGGTGGCGGTGACGAGCAGGACGGTGTCGCCCTGTCGGATCGTCACGGCGCCGCCCGCCAGGCGCGCCAGCTTGCCGGTCTCGACGGTGACCAGATCGCCATCGATGACGGCATTGTAAGTTTTTGCTTCAGACATTATGAGAGTACCTCCGTACCCAGCCAGCGCCCGGGAGCGGGCGTGGCAAATAGGCGCCGGGCACGGAGGTCAGGGACTGGAGAGAAAACAGGGGAGCACTCCCTGCGCTCTTTCCAATTCCCAACCGGACCGGTGCACCGGCAAATTCTGTAATTTACACGAAAGCGAGTAAATGACCGGCCTGCTCGTCATTTACTCGCGAAGAAATCACTACACGATGCGCCGCGTCCGGATGCCCAGCCGCGACGTAATCCGCTCAAACGCGTCTGGGTCATAGCGGCTCAGGTACCGCAAGTGCTGTCTGCGTTTGCCGACCAGCTTGAGCAATCCACGTCGGGAGTGCTCGTCTTTCTTGTGGGTGCGCAAGTGTTCCGTGAGCTGCTCGATACGCTTGGTGAGAAGCGCGATTTGCACCTCGGGCGAGCCGGTGTCATTCGACTCGCGCTGAAACTCTTTAATGATCTCCGTCTTTTCGTCTTTGCCCAATGGCATGACATCTGCCTCCTGTGCAGGTCACCCGGTGGGTCGCATGGATTTTGAGAGGCCACCCACGGGTCAAGTCAACGGGCGAATTATACCAAGGAATACAGAGGACACGGCGGCAGTCCTGTTGGGGCCAATCCATGACGATGTCGCCCGCCCCACCGCGCCCCCAACGGCGCGCACAATCTCCCGCATCACCCGCTGCCGCGCAGCGCAAGCTGTATTTCGTCGCGCGCCTCGGCGTCGAGCATGTCCAGGCTGTGGCGGATGATCCAGTGCGCGTGCCGGTTCAGAGATCGCGCCCAGTCGCGGAGGAAGCGTATCACGTCCAGCGAACTGACGGGGGTCAATTCGCGCAACAGCCAGGCTACTGCAGTGCGGACTTCCGTGTCTGATTCGGACATCGAAGTGCTGATCGTATCCAGGATGGCGGCGGCGTCTCGAAAATCACCCGACTTGACCAGCCCCACCAGCGAGGCCAGCCCAAACCGGCGCGTCCAGCGGTGCCCGGCATGCAGCCACAGACGCACATCAGAAAGGTGTTCGCGCGTATTTAGCCGCAACACGGCCGCCCCGGCCGAGAGGCCAAGGTCGTCCGCCATTCCGGCATCGGTCAGGTCGAGCCGCCAGCGGTTCAACATTACTTCCGCCCGACCCGGATCGACCGGCGTGCACATGCTGAGCAGGTCCCCGGCCAGCCAGCGCTCCTCGCGGCTGCCGGACTCCCACAGCGCTTCGGCCAGCTCAAACGTGACTTCCGGCTGGCTGCGCAGGCGTTTGCGCAGGCGGCCAAGGATGGCGCGCAGCACCGGGCGCGGCGTGCCAAAGCCCGCCAGCGGCGCATGAATCGACACGACCAAACTCTGGCGCAACGAGGGGTCGGCGTGCTGTTCGAGAACCTGCCGGAGCGGCCGGATGAACGCGTCCGGCGATTCGCAAAGCTCGGCCAGCTCGGCTGCCTGTTGTCGGACGAGGGTGTTGTCTATCGCGGGCATTTATGCGCTACCGGAGCATGCTCTCGTCAATCAATACGCCCGTGCGAAGTACACCTTTTCGGTGGCGGGCTGGCCGCAATAGATGCATACGCCGGAGTCGTCCGGCGGGTCGAACGGGATGCAGCGTGTGGTGGCCCTGGTCTCTTCTTTTATGCTGGCCTCACAGGCCGCATCGCCGCACCACCACGCAAGGGCAAAGCCATCGCGGACGATCTCTTTCAATTCATCGTAACTGGAGGGTTCGTGGGTGTTCTCATCGCGGAAGGCAGTTGCGCGTGCCAGCAGCGCCGCCTGCACCTCGCCGAGGGCAGCCTGCACAGTTTCGACGATGCCGGTCTGGTCGACAAACGATTTCCCCGCCCGACCGGGCTTATCCCGCCGAGCCAGGGCAACCTTGCCATTGGCGACATCTTTCGGGCCGATCTCCATGCGGAGCGGTACGCCACGCATTTCCCAATCGTTGAACTTAAATCCGGGGGTTAGTCCCTCGCGCTCGTCCAGTTTGACGCGCACATCGGCAGCCGCGAGTTCGCCGTGCACGCGCTGCACTACCTCCATCACGGCTGCTTTCTCATCCTCAGTCTTGTAGATCGGCACCACCACCACCTGGTACGGAGCGATGCGCGGTGGCAGGATCAAGCCCTGGTCGTCGCCGTGTGTCATGATGATCGCGCCGACGAAGCGGGTCGAGAGGCCCCACGAGGTCGTCCAACAGTGCTGCAGTTCGTTGTTCTGATCCAGGAACTCGATGTCGAACGCTTTGGCGAAATTCTGCCCCAGATTGTGCGAAGTGGCGGCCTGCAAGGCTTTCTTGTCGCCCATCATCGCTTCGAGCGAGTACGTTTCCACTGCCCCGGGGAACCGCTCGCTATCGCTCTTTCGACCAAAGTAGCTCGGCACGGCGGCTTCATTGACCGCGAAGTCGAGATAGACGTGCAGCATCTGGAGCGTCTCTTCCTGAGCCTCCTCGAAGGTGGCATGAGCGGTGTGGCCCTCCTGCCACCAGAATTCGAGCGTGCGCAAGAAGAGCTTGGTGCGCAGCTCCCAGCGCACGACGCTGTTCCACAGGTTAATCAGCACCGGCAGATCGCGATATGACTTGATCCACTTGGCATAGGCGTGCCCGATGGTCGTTTCGGAAGTCGGGCGCACGACCAGCGGCTCTTCGAGTTCTTTCCCACCGCCGATGGTGACGACCGCCAGTTCGGGCGAAAAGCCCTCGACGTGCGAAGCTTCGCGGTCGAGGAAGCTGCGCGGAATGAACATGGGGAAGCCGGCATTGACATGGCCGGTCGCCTTGAAACGGCTGTCCAGCGCCTGCTGGATGTTCTCCCACAGGGTCCAGCCATACGGCTTCATGATCATCGTACCGCGCGCCGGGCCGTAGTCCGCCAGATCGGCGCGCAGTACGAGCGTGTTGTACCACTCGTTAAAGTCATCAGAACGGGTCGGGAGTTTTTGTTCGGACATTAGGGTCCTTCTGGTCGGTGGTGGTAGACAGAAACGTGAAGCGTGATGCGGGAGGAATCGTCACGTTTCACAAGTCACGTGCTGAGCATCCTTTTCAATTCCTTAATCGCCTCATCCCCGTTGCGCACCAGTGTAATCAGGCGGCGGTCAGGTTCTTTGATGTAGTCGCTGGTTTCGTTCAGGAACGCGTTCATCGTTTCCTGCCAGCGCGGGCCTACGAGCACAAGCGGCTTCCGTTTAGATTCGCCGGTCTGCACCATGCTCCACGTGTAGGCGACTTCGGCAAGCGTGCCGATGCCGCCCGGCATGGCGATGGCCGCGTCGTACTGCTCCACCAGGTGGCGCATGCGCTCGCCCAACGTGGGATAGTGCACACGCTCGGTCACCCACGAGTTCATGGTGCGGCCGTATTTGCGCTCGATCCGATCGCTCGTGACGCCGATCACGCGCCCACCCGCCTCGTTGGCCCCCCGGCTGACCGCTTCCATGACTCCCGAGTAACCGCCCGTGGCAACTGCAAAGCCGGCCCTTGCCAATAGTTCGCCCACACGCCGGGCCGATTCGTAATCGGCGCTGCCGGGTAGGGGCGTGGAGCCTCCAAAGACAGAAACTACCTGCTGACCAACCATGGCGCGAAGTCTACCATACCGGAGGTCAGTGTTCAGTGAGCAATACGCAGTGGATGGCGTGCGTGGCTGGATGCTGATTGCAGGTCACTGCTCACCGAATAATCGGCACCGACCACTTCTCCAGCCGCCGGCCGATGGCGGCGAGCACCGGTTGCAGCCAGACCGATTCGAGCGCCTCCCGGCGCGTCTGGATAAGCGCGGGCGGGGCGGCCGCCAACAAGCCCAGCCACTCGGTTGCGAAGTTCCACATGAGCGCATAATCCCATACGCGCGCCCACGCATCATCGCTCCATGCACGCCCGGTGCGATCGGCAATCAGACCCCGGTATTGCCGCACGAGCTGCGCCGGGGATAGCGGCAACGCGCCAAACCACCACCGGCTTTTGGTGACGAACGCAACCAGGTCCAGTACACCGGGGCCGATGCCGACAAGTTGCCAGTCGAACACGACGTGTTCCGTGGGGTTGGCGGCATCGATGTTGCCCGGCCAATAGTCTCCGTGCACGAGCGTCTGAGGCTCGGCGCGCAGCACCGAGGCGACCTTGTCGGCCTGCGAAATGAGCCGCGACAGCGCGGTGACGTGATCGGGATCAGAGGTAATCAGGGCCAGTCGGTCGCCGAAGACGAGGCTTTCAAACGCGGTCGCAGCCGCCATGATATAGACCTCGTATTCCGCCGCCAGCGGCCGCCCGAGCCATGGAAAGGCGGCCAGGTCTTCCCCCAGCCCCCAGAAACGGTCGTGGACTGTGGCAAGCTCATAGACCGCACGTGTGTAGTTCTCGGCCGTCCACGACTCGGGCGCGGGGCCGGGTTCCAGCATCTCCAGCACCAGCCAGCTTCCATCGCGCGCAGCGGCCACGAGCGTGGGCGTTTTCACCGGCAGATCGATGGCGAGACGCTCATAGAGACCAATCTCGCGCCGCCCGACGCCGGCCAGTCCGGTGCGCGTCGCGCCCTGCGGCTGTTTGAGCACGAAGGCCAGTTCACGCTGTTCGCCGCCGGCAAGAACGGACACCCGGAGGCCGCGGATGCTGCCTACAGCCGGACGCGAGGGGAGCGGCGCATCCCACACGCGTTCGATGATCAGGTCGGGCGCCGAAAGGTGGCGGCGCAGCGCCGCCGTCAGTTCGCTCCGTTCGAACGGCCAGGCAGACGCAGGCGACGCAGCCGACAATGGGAGTGCAATTGCATCGGCCTTCATGCTCAAATCTCGATCACGCGGTACGGGTAAACATTAATGATTTCCGATTCGAAGTACTGCGTGCGGGTCACGGCGTTGTGGCGCAGCACATGCGAATGGCCGTGGAGCATGAACCGTGGGCGGTATCGCCGGAGCATCGTCAGGAACGTCTGGAAACCCACATGCGCCGGGTCCTGCTTGTCATGAATACCGTACGGCGGCGAGTGCGTCAGCAATATATCCAGGAAGCGCCCATGCCGCAGCCGGTTGAGCCACAATCGCAACGCCATTTTGCGGGCGCGGGCCCGCATTTCAGGCTCATTGTACTGATGATCGCCGGGGCGGTAGCGCATGCTGCCGCCCAGACCGGCCAGCAGCAGCCCGCCGGCCTGCGTTGTAAGTCCGTCTATGTTCGCAACTTGATCGTCGATGCACACACAACCTTCAGCAGCCGTTGCCACCCGGCCATCCGCCATGTATTGCTTCGCGTGGTCGTGGTTGCCGTGCACGTAGTATAGCGGCACATTGAGCACGGACACGACAAACTCGAGGTAATAGAACGGCACATCGCCGCAGCCGACAACCAGGTCGATGTCGCCGTACCGCTCGCGGATGGACGGATCGTACAGACTCGGCACGACCTCGTCGCTGAGCGCGAGGATTTTCACCCGGAGTTTCCGTCCAGCCCGGCGGCGAACGCCCACAGCAGCCCGGTGAGCGAGAATCCGTCGCGGATTTCATTCCGGACCAGCCGCCCGCGCAGATCGCTCGCATCAAACCAGCGCAGCCCGAGTGTCTCATTTGTGTCGATGACGGCGCCGATTTGATGCACGCCGCGCGCAATGAAGATGTGGAACACCTGATTACTGGACCCCGCCGATGGATTATACGCCCCGAGCCGCTGCCATTCCCGCGCGGCATAACCGGTTTCTTCGTGGAGTTCGCGGACGGCGGCCTCCAGCAGGCTTTCGCCGGCTTCGATCTGCCCGGCTGGAATCTCCCACCCGCGACTGTCGGTTTGGAAGCGGTAGTGATCGATGCATAAGATGCGGCCATCTGCGCCGACTGGCACGATGCCTACCGCCTCGCGCGGGAACGTCACGACATGGTGGTCCGGGATACGGCTGCCATCCGGCAGCCGCACATCCCACTGCTCCATATTCATCCAATCGCTCGCATACACGGTGCGCCGGCCGAGCACCTGCCAGGGCTTAGTCCCAGTGTCGCTCATAGTTTGCCGATAGCTTAGCCAGGATGGCCTGCTGCAAATCGATGTCGCAGATGCTGGCCAGTTGCAGCAGATACAGGGCGACGTCCGCTAGCTCGCCGGCCAACCCATCGCGGTCCGGCAGCGCATCCGACCACTGGAACTGTTCCAACACTTCCGCAGCTTCGATAGCGAGCGAAGTCGCGATATTGCGCGGCGTCTGCGGCCGGGCGCTTTCCGCAGCGTACCAACCCCTGGCGCGCACGAACTCGTGCATTGCCTGTGTCAGTTCATTCAAGTCCATAGTGTCGCCCACTTTAACGGCATTCAGGAAGGGAGTCAAAGGAAACGCCGCCGCAATCAGAGTACTGAGTGTCAAGCGCTGCCGACCGCCCGCCGGTCGTGATCTCCCCCATGGTTGTCCGGCGCCCCGTCTTGCACGAATCAAGTAAAATACCTGCCACAATACATCAAAGGAATACGAATTACGCGGTTGAAAAAAGAGATTGGACAGCTTTATTTCGGAACTGCGTAAGTCCCAAGGATAATCAAATGAGCATTACTGCACAGGAAGTATTCGAATACCACTCCGGCGGACGCCCGGGCAAGATTTCAGTCACCCCGACCAAGCCGCTCGACACGCAGCGCCACCTCTCACTGGCCTACACCCCGGGCGTGGCTGAGGTCGTCCGAGCGATCGCCGACGAGCCGGAGCACGCGTTTGAGTACACAACAAAATCGAACCTGGTTGCTGTTGTTTCCGACGGCTCGGCTATTCTCGGGTTGGGGAATCGCGGCGCGCTCGCGTCGAAGCCGGTCATGGAAGGCAAAGGCGTGCTATTCAAACAGTTCGCCGACGTGGACGTGTTCGACATCGAAGTTGATACCGAAAACGCCGAACACCTGATCAGCGTAGTCCGGGCGATTGCGCCCACATTCGGCGGTATCAACTTGGAAGATATCAAAGCGCCGGAATGTTTCGAGATTGAAAAACGGCTCAAAGCCGAACTCGACATTCCCGTGTTCCACGACGACCAGCACGGCACGGCGATCATTTCGGCGGCCGCGCTACTGAACGCAATGGAGCTTACCGGCAAAGACATCTCCAAGCTCCGGGTCGTCGTTAACGGCGCAGGCGCGGCCGCCATCGCTTCCGCTGAGTTGTACGTGCGTTTGGGCGTGCAGCGCGAGAATGTGATATTGCTCGACTCCAAGGGTGTGATCTATGTCGGGCGTGAAGACAAAGGCATGAACGTTTACAAGGCGCGGTTTGCAGTGCACACCGCTGCGCGCACGCTCGCCGACGCCGTGCGCGGCGCGGACCTGTTCTTGGGCCTTTCAGTCGCGGATGTACTCACGCCGGAGATGGTCAAAACGATGGCCGACCAGCCCATCATCTTTGCCATGGCAAACCCGGACCCGGAAATCCGCTACGAACTGGCGCGCGAGGCCCGGCCGGATGCGCTCGTCGCCACCGGACGCAGCGACTACCCGAATCAGATCAACAACGTGCTCGGTTTCCCGTTTATCTTCCGGGGCGCGCTGGACGTGCGGGCAAGCGCCATCAATGACGAGATGAAGATCGCCGCTGCGCACGCGCTCGCAGCGCTGGCGCACGAAGATGTGCCCGACAGCGTCTTGACGGCGTACAACCTGGAATCCCTTAAGTTCGGGCCGACCTATCTCATCCCCAAACCATTCGATCCGCGTGTGATTCTATGGGAGAGCGTGGCCGTTGCGCGAACTGCTATGGAGACTGGTGTTGCACGGCGCGAAATTGATCCGGAGGAATACCGCGAACAATTGGCCGCCCGCCTGGGCCAGGGGCGCCAGGTACGGCGGCGCATCTTGAACAAGGCGCGCAAACAACCCAAACGCGTCGTGCTCGCAGAAGGCGAGGAGACCAGAGTGATCCGCGCCGCCGCCCAGGTGGCGGAACAGGGCATTGGCCACCCGATCCTGATCGGCCGTCTCGACCTGATTACGCAGCGCATTGCCGACCTCGGGTTGACTTTTACCCCGGACGTCGTTCATCCGGACGACTCGCCGCGCCGCGCAAGCTACGCTGAACGCTATTACGAACTGCGCCAGCGGCACGGTGTTACGCTAGCAGCTGCGCACGAACGCGTGTGTGATAGCAATCTTTTCGGGATGATGATGGTGGCGGCGGGCGACGCCGACGCATTCCTGTCTGGTCTCAATTACGAGTACCCGGAGGTGATTCGCCCGGCGCTGCAAGTATTCGGCACGCGCCCCGAGGCCGGACGCGTCACCGGTGTATATCTTGTGATCGTACAGGAGCAGGTATACGTCTTCACAGATGCGACGGTTAACATCGAGCAAAGCCGGGAAACGATGGCGGAGGCTGCCATCCTGGCCGCGGACTTCGCCCGGACGCTCGATATCTCCCCGCGTGTTGCGATGTTGAGCTTTTCCAACTTTGGCAGTGTCGATCACCCTTATGCAGCCAAAGTGCGCGGCGCGGTGGAAATTGTGCGCGAGCGGCGGCCCGACCTGAGCGTCGACGGCGAGATGCAGGCCGATACGGCGGTCGTTCCTGAGATCATCGAGGAGCGTTACCCGTTCAGCCACGTCCGGGACGCAAACGTACTCGTGTTCCCCACGCTGGCCGCGGCCAACATTGCATATAAACTGATGCACCGGCTGGGTGGCGCGCGCATCATCGGGCCGATCTTGCTCGGCATGGGCGCACCGGTGCACGTGTTGCAGGCCGGCTCTCAGGTCGAAGAGATCGTCAACATGGCCGCCGTGGCCGTGATGGACGCGCAGGGGCGGTAGGGGTTGAAGATTGGGATAAGGTAGTGCCTGCTCGCTGCGCTTCCCTTTCACGTGCTCGTCAAAGACGCGCAGCGAGCGCAGCATGAGCAAGGTCTATAAAATCAGGAGTTACCGCAGTTGGAAGCCAAAACGCTGGCTGCGTAGGCGTTGAGCCTGTCGAAACGCCGTATCG
>JBHHUI010000004.1:0-15204 GCA_046753805.1 Anaerolineales bacterium | reverse complement strand
GGGACTCTTAACCCTGCGCTCGATTAGCCAGGACCGAAACCAGGCTGCTGCGGTGGAGGGGGGCGCATCCGCTATCACGAATGAGGCTGCCCAAACCGAAGAAGTACCGGCAGCTGCTACGGAAGGTCTGCCGGACGAAGGAGAGCCTGAGCAGCCGCAACCGACTGCAGTTGACCGGAGCAACTTCGGCTGGGAAACGTTTGGCAATAAGAACGATATCCGCAGTGCTGTTCCGGCTGGCGATTTGATCCTGACTGCAACTGGCGGCGGCATTGTCATATGGGAGCCGGCAAACGATGCGTTCGAGGTCTGGGACTTCAACACCGGGCTGCCATTCAGTCGAGTAAATTCCGTCATGCCGCAAGCTGATGGAACGGTTTGGATTGGGACCGAGTTCGGCTTGCTGCGACGTAACCCGGACGATTCGCTTGCACATTACACGCCGGAGGACGGCCTGGATAGCGATTTCGTCGGCCCGGTCGCGATCGGTAGCGCGGGTACGGTCATGGTCGGCACGCGCTATGGTGAGCGCGGCCTCAATGTATTTAGCGACGGACACTGGAGCGCCGTCGACTGGCCGGGGGTGGCCGAACCCGACCCCTCCGACCTGAGCGTCGTCAGCACCCAGATCAACGGCATCTATGGAGACGCCGACGGTACGCTGGTTATCACAACCGATCAGGGCCTGGCAGCGCGAGACAATGGCGGATGGACGATCCTGAAAGCGGCCAACGGCCTTCCGGCTGACAACGTGATCGCATTCGCTGCTGATGAGAATGGCAATGTCTGGATCGGCACCGAGTTCGGCGCGGCGCACGTGGATATCAGTACTGAGACACTGGAGCCGGTGCCGGAACTGGAAGACGGCCCGGTAACTGCCATCTTCCAAGACCACAACGGCACGATGTGGTTCGGCCTGACGGGTCGTGTCGCAAGTTTCAATCTCGAGAACAGCGATTGGGAGTACTTCGACGAGGGAGACGGCCTCATCGGTTGGGAGATACGCGCCATCTTCGAAGACGAGGCCGGTCACCTGTGGATCGCCGGCGACGACGGCCTGATGCAGTTCACAGAGGGCCGTTTTCTGGAGTTCCGCGTGCCGGACCAGCCGGCCTATTCGGAGTTCAGTTACATCGTGCCGGACCAGGACGGCGATTTGCTGACCGGCCCGTTCTATTGGGGCGGCTACGCGCAGTATGGCCGCGAGGGCGGCGAATTTGAGTTCTATGAACTGCCGGGAGATGCCACACCGATGGCCGTCACAGACGACGGCACGATCTGGGCGGGCAGCTCGTACGCCGGGCTGTGGCACATCGGCTTTGACAACACCGAGCGCCAGTACACGACCGCCGATGGGCTGCCGTCGGATTTGATCACTTCTGTGGCCGTCGATGAGCAGGGCAATGTTTGGGCCGGCACGGATGCCGGGCTGGCGCGCCTTAGCCCTCAGGATGATCACATCGAGGTCTTCGACGTCGCGAGCGGTCGCCTGCTGCACAACTACGTCCAGACCGTCTTTGTGGATTCTGCGGACCGCATCTGGGTTGGCACCGACGGCGGCGGCGCCGTATTCGACGGGGATGAGTGGTTTCTGCTCAGGCCGGGCGACGAATTGCATCCCGACGCTTTGGCCGTGTACGACTTTGCCGAAGGCCCCGACGGGATCATCCGGATCGGCACCGACGGCGGCGGACTGGCGGAGTACAATCCGGAGAACGACGCCTGGACGCAGCAGCGTGACAATCTGCCGGGGGAGTCGCCGATTGTCGTGGCGGTCGACCCGACGGACAACACCGTCTGGCTCGCCTTCCCATGGGAGGGCGTCGTGGCACACCAGAGCGGCGACGACTGGGAGCCGCTGCACGACCTGCGCCTGGCCGACCCGCGCGTCAACGAAATCTACATTGCTGACTCCGGCGAAATCTTCTTCGCAACCGAGAGCGGTCTGACGCGCTGGGGGCCTTAACCCGTGCCGAAAAGCATCCAGCTACTCGTCGTCGAAGACGACGTGTACGCTCGCGATGCCATGGTATTGCTGCTGTGCCAGGACTGGCGCACGCGGGTCATTGCAGAAGCCGGCAACTTCGACGAGGCGACTCGGGCAGCCGCGTCCGTCCGCAAACGGCTCCACGCGGCGTTGGTGGACCTGGAGGCCGCCGACGGCACCGACTGGCCGTTGCGGTTTGTCGAGCAGCTGCGCGGCCCCACCGAAAACGCCCCGCCCCGGATACTGTGTTCTGCCAAATACGCCCACCCCGATCTGCTGGCCCGCGCCGTCGCGGCCGGCGTCAATGGCTTTGTGTTGAAAGACGAGTGCGGCTGGGCAATCGCTCAGGCTGTGGCGTACTCCCACCAGGGTCAGTTCCCGCTCACACCGGGTGTGCGCGCCGCCATGCGGGCGCACGGGCTTTCGGCGCGCTGGCCCGAAGTGCTGGTCGACGGCTCGGACCTCGGCGCGGAACTCTCGCCCCGTGAGCGGCAAGTTGCACGGCTGTTCCTGCTGTACGGCCCCTCTTTGCGCAACCTATCCGACGAATTGCAAATCCGCGCCGACGAAGTCGGCAAGGTTGTACAGCGCATCTACGAGAAGCTCGGCGTCTACAAACTTGTCGAGCAGGGCAACCCGGAAGCGTATTTCACCGACGAGTCCGTGCTCGACCACATGCGACGCATCATCCAGCACACCGATCGCCGCCGAACGCAAGCCGAAGCCCGCCGCGCGCAGAACCCCGCGGCCAAACCCCGCCGCGTACGCCCCGAGCAGCAAGACTCGCTCGCGTTTCATCTGCTCACCTTGCTGCGGCGGCCCCGGCGCAAGTAAAGGGAGACCCCTAATCCCCAAATCCCGGCAAAGTCCCGCGCGGCGCGGGGGCTACGTCTGTGATTTGTAATCCCCCACCGCGTCGTTGAACCGTTCCAGCGTCTCGTTTAGCTCGCGCTCGCCGTGCGCCTCGCACAGGAACAACGGCTCGCGCGGGTCGTCTTCGTATTCGACGCCGCGTGCGTACATGCCGCTGGCGATGGCGGCAAACGCATCCAGATCGGTGGCCATGACACCGCGCCAGTCGGTCGGCGCCGTGCGCGTGCCGAGCAACAGGCCCGGCATGGCTGGATGCCCCACGGCCACATGTTCGATGCCCGCTTCGGTGAGGATGTCGCTCATGCCCTGACTCAGTTTCTCGCCGTAGGCCGCAATCTTTGCGAGCGCGTCCGTGTTTTCGAGGATGTCCAACGTCGCGTCGGCCGCAGCCGTGCCGACCAGATTGCCGCAGTACGTACCGCCCATTCCAACCTGGCCCGGCGCGACCACACTCATTACCTCGTTCGAGCCGCCCACAGCCGCGATCGGAAATCCATTGCCCATTGCTTTGGCGTAGGTCATCAGATCGCCGTTGACGCCGAAATACTCTGTGGCGCCGCCTTTGGCGATGCGAAAGCCTGTCTTGACTTCGTCCATAATCATGACGATGCCGTACTCGTCGCACAGTGCACGGATGTGCTGCAGCCAGCCGGCGGCAGGCATGAGTCCTGCGGCGTTGCCCATGATCGGCTCGACGAGGATGGCCGCAATCTCGCCCGCGCGCGCCTGCACCGCGCGCGCGAGCGCCTCGAAGTCGTTGTACGGCAGCGTGATGACCAGATTGCGGATGGCCGCCGGAATGCCGATCCCGGTCGGCGCCGGCGTCGGATCAGCGCGCGGACCAACGGCGGCAGGATCAGCCCCGGACGTTGACCACATTACATAGTCGTGGAAGCCATGATAGTCCCCCTCAAACTTGATGATCACTTCTCGCCCGGTGTAGCCGCGCGCCACCCGTAGCGCGTGCTGGGTGGCCTCCGCGCCGGAATTGGCGAAGCGCACCTTGTCCACTCCCGGGCACATACGCACAATGCGCTCGGCCACGGAGACTTCCAGCGGATGCGTGTGCGCGTAGACGTTCCCGTCCGCGAGCGCCGCAGCGACCCGGCGCGTGACGCGCTCGTCGGCATGCCCCAGGATGACAGGCCCAAATCCGAGCCGGTAGTCAATGAATTCGTTGCCATCCAGGTCCCACACGCGTGCGCCTTTGCCGCGCGCGATGACGGGCGTTTCGTCGCCCCAATAACGGAAATTAGAAGTCACGCCATGGGGCATGACCTCCCACGCGCGGGCAAACCCAGCGCGGGTTTGTTTAAATGTTTGAGTCATGTGATGTTCCTTCGTTATACTGCGCCGTACGAATGACAGGTGACGCGAAAACCCCACGGGCGGGATAGACCATCGGTCTCCGTGGTCCTTCCATCCGTGGGGAAAAAGCCGATCACGGGAGAGCGATTCAGGCCGCCGCGTCGAGCGCCTGCAGCACCTCCCAGATGTATTCTTGCGTTTCGGCCAGCACATCGGCGTCCACATTGGCCGCCGTGTCGGATTGCTGGTGCCAGTGCGGGATCATGCCGTCCGACGGACGATAGTTCACAAACGCAATCCCGCGCTGTCCGGCTGCCGACACCGGCGACATATCGGTGTAGGCGCCCCGGAAATTCTTCGGCAGTGCGCGGGCGTCGCCATTCTGCGCGGCGACTTCGCGGGCGACGGATACCAGCCCGGGGTCGGATTTAATCGGGAGCAGCAGCGTTTCGTCGAGCACATAGTATGGCTTCGATTCGGCGCCGCCAATGCTATCCAGCACCAGATAGTCGGCGTCGGCCAGTTCCGGATGCGTCTTGACGAACGCCGCTGTGCCGCACGCGCCCACTTCCTCACAGCCACTCAGTAGGAAATAGACTTCGGTATTCTGCAGCGGCGTCTTTTTCAAGCGCGCGGCAAAGTCCAACACCGTGGCAGCGCCGGTGGCATTGTCATTCCCGCCCGGTACATATTTGGTGAACTCCGGCAACAACACGACTACGAACGCGACCAGCACCACCGCCCCGAGCGCGAGCGAGACTGTGCGCAGCGCATCGGAGGGCGCGAAGATGCGCACCACAAAGACGACCAACAGCGCAATAATCGCGACCGTACCGGCTGTGGTAAGCGCCTGCAAAAAGGTAAACGGCCCTTTGCCGCTCATGGCCCACGCCGTACGGTGGGTATCTACATGGCCGTCGATCACGACCGTGCGCTTGGTCTCGCCCTTCGACGCCGCCTTCGCCCACACGTTCTGGCTCTCGCCTACGGGCAGGAGCCACAGCAGCGGGTTATCGCGGTGCATCACGAGCCGGAAGAATGAGACGAGCGCCAGTATCGTCAGCGCCGCCGCCACCAGCGGGCCGATGCGTTCGATGAGCGACAGGAGTGTAGCGCCGAGCACAATCCCCGTCGCCAGCGCGTAGGGCAGCCAGGCCGAAAGCGGCGACCGAAAAACCTCCCAGTGGACGTCGTATTTCAGATCGCCGAGCACCTTGCGGCAATATTCGTGCGCCTTCCGCTCGGCTTCAGTGCAGCTGCCGCGCGGGCCGATTTCTTCGGCGAGGTGTTTGATGTGGTTAAGAGAGAGTTCGCTCATACTGGCAACCAGTAATGGGTAACCGACAATTTGCAATTACCGATTACCAATCTCCTTTCTCCGATGTTAAATCAAGCGTATTCCGCCAGCCCGAGCCGCTCGAGCGTTTCCGGCAGCGGATTGCCGGTCGCAACGTCCCAGCCGGACAATTCGTAGTACACATCCTGCGCCTGTTCGATTTCGTCCTCGTCGAGTTTGACGCCGCCGGAAGGGCCGCCCGCACGTAAAGCCTTGTAGAATTTCTTGGGCAGCTTGTCCTGCTTGCGCGACATGCCTTCGCGGGCATTGAACAGCCGCAGCATGTTGAGGCGGCGCTCGCCGAGTTCTTGCATCTCATCCACGTCGTAGTCTTCCCAGCCGGTGACAAAACGCACCAGCTCGACCGCTTCTTGCGGGCCATAAAGCTGCCAGGCCGGGCCCCAGACAAACTGGCACACGTTGGCGCTGTCGGTCCACGAGTACAAGTACTGTGTGCGCCGCGCGAAGTCCACCTTCTCGCGGCCGAGCGAGAGCTTCGGCACGGATTCGTCGATGCCCAGCAGTTGGAGCCGCTCGGCGTTGTACTTGTACCCCTTGCCCTCTACAGCGCCGTCGTGCTCCGACGATTGGTGATCGGCTCCAAACGGATTGACTGAGTAGATCAGTCCAAGCGAGCGCTTGACCTGCGGCATGTGCGCCGGGGCCTCAGCGCCTTTGACGGTGATAAGCAGGTCGTGACCCTTTTCGAGCCGGTTGGCCGCCGCGCGCGAGCCTTCGGCCAGGACGTCGCCGAACCCCTCGCGGACGGCGATCATCTTTGTCAATTTCACCATCGCCTCGGCGTCACCGAATCTGGCCGGGAATCCAATCTCCTCCTCGGTGAGAATGCCGTTCTCGAAACAATCCATCGCCCACGCTACGGTCGCGCCGGTACCGATGGTGTCCATGCCATACTGGTTGCAGATCTGATTGGCGAGCGACACCGCGTTGAGATCGCTCACGCCGCAGTAGGAGCCGAACGTCGAGAGCGTTTCGTATTCCGGCCCGCCATACTTTTCTTCCACCGCTTCGCCGTTGAACTCTGTTTTCACAACGCGCTTACAGTGCACGGTGCAGGCGTAGCAGGTGTCGCGATCGGTGAGGATCGTGTCCGTCATGACCTCGCCCGAGATCGGCTCGTATTCTTCAAAGTGACCGGCGTCCCAGTTAAAAGTGGGCAGGCCGCCTTTGGCTTGCTGGTAAGCGAGCACGCCCGCCGTGCCGTTCATCTTCAGGTCTTCCATCGAGTCGTTGTCCGCCACGCCCCTGGCTCCACCGCGCGCCATCGCGTTCAGGTCTTTCGCGCCCGCCATCGGCAGCCGTTTGGACGAGCCGCGTACGGCAATGGCCTTGAGACGCTTGGAGCCCATCACGGCGCCCATGCCGGTGCGGCCGTTGGCGCGATTCGACATGTTCATAATGGCCGCCGTGCGCACCATCTTCTCACCCGCCGGGCCGACCTGCATCACCTCGACCTTGTCATCGCCCAACTCTGCTTTGAGCTTCGTTTCGGCCTCATGTGTCGTCAGGCCCCACAAGTGCGTGGCGTCGCGCAGTTCGGCCTCCCCGTCTTTGATCCACAGATAGACCGGATTCTCGGAGCGGCCTTTGACCACAATGCCGTCGAACCCGGCAAACTTGAGTTCGGCCGGGAAGAAGCCGCCGCACTGCGAATCGCCAATACCGTCGACCAGCGGGGATTTTGCGTTGGCCGTGAGCCGGCTCTGGCCGGAGATGGGCGCGCCCGTCAGCACCGATACCATCAACGTGAGCACGTTCTCCGGGCCGAGCGCGTCTTCGTGGGGCTGCATGCCTGTGAGAATGTAGTGCATCCCCATCGCCGACCCGCCCATGAACTTGCGATAGAACGCCTCGGGCGGCTCTTCAACCTCCAGCGCGCCGAGGGTCAGGTCTACGTGCAGGATCTTACCCGCATATCCGTAGGGCATCATCTTCCTCCAGTGCGGAATGGTGAATACGGCACTCGGAACCACCTACATTCCGCAATCCGCATTCCGAAATTTAGAATCTAGTTTCCCGTCCAGCGTGCTTCCACCGTGGGGTGTCCGATCCAGTTTAGCACCTCGGTCAGATTCGGTAAACGCCCGCGGGCGGAGAATCCAGCGAGGTAATCCCCGAAACTAATCTCGGGCTGCATTTCGATGACGCGCGGTTCGCCCACGATACCGCCCAATTCGGCAGCTTTGGCGACGGCGTCTTCTTCGTAGCCGAGCGCGTCTATCAGCCCGTTGGCGAGCGCCTGCCGACCGGTGTACACCCTGCCGTCGGACAGTTCGCGTACGGCGCCCTCGTCGAGGCCTCGACCGGCGGCGACGATCTCGACAAACGAGGCGTAGATTTCATCGGTGATGCCCTGCCAGTACGCGCGCTCTTCTTCCGTCATTTCGCGGAAGGGCGAGCCGAAATCCTTGCGCGGGCCGGATGTCACCACCACCACGTCCACGCCATACTCCTGCAACAACTCGTCCACGTCGATGAACTGGCTGATCACGCCGATCGAGCCGGTGAGCGTATTCGGATTAGCGATGATCCAGTCGGCGGGCGCGCTGATGTAGTACCCGCCCGAGGCGGCTACATCGCCCATGATCACCACGACCGGCTTGTCGAGTCCACGAATGGCGTGGTGTATCACATCCGAAGCGTTCACGCCCCCGCCGGGAGAGTTGACCGCCAGCACCACGGCTTTCACGTCCTCGTTCTCAGCGGCGCGTTCGAGTTGCGCGGCGATGCGGTCGGCCGCCGCCACCCCGGTGTCGAACACGCCAGCGCTGCTGACGATGACGCCTTCGACCCGAATGAGCGCTACTGCATCGCCGGCGCCCAGGTCATCCGCCGCGCCGCCGCTCGTCGCGAGCACGTTGAGCGCAAGCGTGGAGACGAGGATGAGGCCATAGCAGGCCAGTACCGGCAGCGCAAAGCCGAGCGCAAGCGTCAGCAGCGTGCGCCAGAAGGCGTCGGATTTGGGGGGCGCCGGTTCAGAGGCCATACACCGGGCATTTTATCATTGTGGGGAGGGCGCGGTGGGATGGAATTGGTTCGGCGTCCATATTCATCCCGCCGCGCCCCAACATTCACGGCGTTTCCGTGACGATCCGCCTGGCGGGGTTCGGGGCGACGTTACGCGAGCTACTGCCCCTTGATCTCCGTCCAGGCTTCGTCCCAAAGGAAGACGCCGTCGCCGAGATCAACCAGCCACTGCAGCTTGGCCTGCACTTCGGCGGGCGGGAAGATGCTCTCGTCGGCGAGGATTTCCTCGGAAATGAACTCCTTGGAAGCTTCATTCGGGCTGGCATAGTACGTGAAATTCGTGATGGCCGCGCCGTTCTGGGCGTCCAGCAAGTAATTCACGAAGTGCAGCGCCGTGTCGTAGTGGTCGCTGGATGCTGTGATGCAGATGTTGTCCAGCCACTTCACCGCGCCTTCCCTGGGAATGGCGTAATACCAGTTTCCGTCTTCGGTTGCATCATCGTAGGTGTTCCAATACGCGACCGCGACGTCGCCGCTCCAGCCCTGGGTGAGCACCACTTCGTCGGGCACCAGCAGCGAGTCGTCGTAGTCTTCACTGTTGAAGGTCTTCCAGTAGGGTTTCGCAGCCAGGATCAGGTCGCGCGCCGCCTCAACCTCGGCCGGCTCCACGCTGTTCGGCGAGTAGCCCAGGTAGAACAGCGCCGCGCCGATCAACTCACGCTGGTCGTTCAACACGTTGATGCCGCCGTCGGCATATTGCTCCAACAGATCGGGCTCGAACAGATAGGCCCAACTGTCGGGCGTGTGCTCCTCAAAGTAGGGGTGCCCGGCGCGGTAGCCGATCGCCGTCGTCCCCCACTGGTAGGGGACGCAGTGTTGGTTGCCCGGATCGAAAGGGGCGTTCTTGAAATCGTCCGCGATATTGGCGAAGTTTGGCATCTGTTCCGCGTCGATCTCGGCCAGCATGTTCAGTTCGATCATCTGCGCGACCATGTAGTCCGATGGGAAGATCACGTCGTAACCCGTCGCGCCGGCTTGCAGTTTGGCGAGCAAATCCTCGTTGGACGCATAGGTGTCGTAAATGACCTTGACGCCGTACTGTTCTTCGTAGGCGGTGAGCAGTTCTTCGTCGATGTAATCCGCCCAGTTGTAGACGCTAAGTTCTGCTGCCAGTTGCGGTTCGCCGCCGGCCGCTGCGCCGCCCGCAGCCGGTTCTTCGGCCGGACCACCGGCCAGGCCACCGCCGCCGCACGCCGCAAGTAGCAGCGCGCCCACGGCAAGTAAAAGCATGAATTTTGACTTCATAGACTCCTCCGTTCCTCCGATTGTTTGAAGTGTGAGATTCGTGTTGGTTGTGTCAGTTTCACTCCGATAATCACTCCTTTCCCTTGATGCCATGCTTCCTAACGCAGATGCGTACAGGTGCAAGGCCCCAAAGATTCAATGAGTCGCCTGGCGTCCCCTTGCATCCTTGCGCTGGATCATTTTCTCTGCAACAGCAGCGAGATCGCAACGAGTAGCGTCGAGCCCACAAACATCAGCGTGGAGACGGCGTTCACTTCCGGCGTCACACCGAATTTGATCATCGAATACACGCGCACGGGCAGCGTCGTGGCGCCGGGGCCGGCCACAAAGAAGGTGATAACAAAATCGTCGAGCGACAGCGTAAACGCCAGCAACGCCCCCGAAATAATGCCGGGCATGAGCAGCGGTAGCGTGATGCGCCGGAAGGCCGTCCACTCGTCCGCGCCGAGATCGGCCGCAGCCTCCTCCAACGTAGAATCCATATCGGCCAGACGCGCCCGCACCACGATGGCGACAAAGGATATATTGAAAGCGATGTGTGCAATCAAGACCGTGTAGCGACTGAGCGGCACCGAAAAGATGACAAAGAACAGCAGCGTGGACAACGCCATCACAATGTCCGGGATGATGATCGGCAGATAGAGAACGGCGTCGAACGTGAGCTTGCCAATAAACCGGTAGCGCTCCAGAACGAACGCCGCCAACGTCCCGGCAATCGTGCTCACCACTGTCGACCACACCCCGACCCACAGGCTCACTTTGAAGGCCGAGATCAACTGGTCGTTCGCCAGCAGCGCGCCGTACCATTCCGTGCTGAAGCCCGTCCACACCCCCACAACTTTGTTCGCGTTAAACGAATAGCCGATCAGGATGAATATCGGCAGATACAGAAAGAGAAAGATGCCGAACGCAAGCCACGTGAGGGCGTGCGCATTGAAGGCCGCGCGCAGGTTCCAGCGCGCCGGCCGCCGGGGCATCGCCATGGGGTGGGGCTGCGCCGCTGCCGCGCTGGTCATCGCCCGGTCAGCGCGCCTTCGCTCCCGGACGCGATCCGGAAGTACAGCATCACCGCGAACAACATGATCGCCATCATGATGAAGCCGATGGCCGAACCAAACGGCCAATCACGCACGGTCATGAACTGCTGCTGCAGCAAATTGCCGAGCAGCGCCACTTTTGCGCCGCCCATCAGGTCGGGCGTGACGTACGCGCCGAGCGACGGGATAAACACGATGATCGAACCGGCCACGATTCCCGGCGCTGTGAGCGGCAGCAGCACGCGCGTGAGGCGCTTCCAGTGGTTCGCGCCCAGGTCGGCGGCGGCCTCCAGCAACGACCAGTCGAGTTTCTCCATATTGCTGTACAGCGGCAGCACCATATACGGGAGATAACCATAGAACAGCCCGAGCATCACAGCGGGCTGGTTGAAGAGCAGCGGCAGCTTGCTTTCGGAAATCGCAGCCAGCCACGTGAAGAAACCTGAGTCGCCCGCCAGTCGCAGCGCTTGTTCGTGCAGCGTGATCGTCCAGAAATTGTTGATCACGCCCGAATCGCGCAGGATCAACATCCAGGCATAGGTGCGAACGAGGAAGTTTGTCCAGAACGGAATCATCACGAGAAAGATGAGCGTATTGCGATAGCGCTTCGGCTGCCGGGCGAGCCAGAACGCGAAGGGATAGCCGAACAATAAACTGATAACGGTGTTGAGTACGGCGATCCAGACCGAGCGCCAGAAGATGCGCAGGTACAGGAAGTTGTCGCCGATGCGACTGAAGAATCGCGCGTAGTCATCGAAGTAAGCGCCGATGCCCTCGCTCAATGCGGGATACGCGACCGTCCCAAGCCGCGCGCGCTCGCCCAGACTGACTACAAACACGATCAGCATTGGCACGAGGAAAAAGAGCGCCAGCCAGTACGCGGCCGGATACGCCAGCGCCCAGGGGGTGGTGCGCACGTGCAGCAGTAGCAACAGCCCGGACAGGCCGAGCATAACCGCCGCACCATAGAATTCGTGGGTGAGCAGGTAATACCCGATAACGCCCACGCCTACCACCACCGCGCGCACAATGCCAAGGGAGCGCGCCAGCGGCAGCTCGCGCAGCAAACCGAGGCCAACCAGCAGGTCTACGACCGCCAGCGCGCCGTAGATTCCATACGCCGCCAACGAAGGCCACGCGGCCAGCGCCAGTTCAAACTCGAAGGCCGTCCAGCCAACGCTGCCAAACGTCGCCCAACGCAGGAACAGGAACGCCCACAGCCCGACGTGCGCGAGCGACAGGTAGGCTCCGATGCGGGCGAGCGGGTCCACGCCGCGCGCCATCGTCGCTCTTACTTCGACGGTTGCAACGGCCATCTCAATCCACCAGCACCTGGGCGTCCCCGGCCGCCCAGTGGACGTACACCTGGTCGCCCACGGCAAAGCTCGTGTCATGGCGGGCGCCAAAGTTCTGCACGCGCACAACAACCCTGATTGCATCTCCGAGCGCCACTTCGTAGCGCGTGTCCGTGCCGATGTAGATAACGTCCCTTACACGCCCGTCGATGATCACGTTCTCGGGTGCGTCGTTGAACAACTCGCGCATGTCGGTCACGCCGGTTGGCAACCGGTTTCCAAATGCCAGCGCGAGTGTTTCCACATCGAGGCCGGAGCGCTGCGCATCTACCTTACCGACGGGATAGAGGTTAATCTTCTCAGGGCGTATAGCCAGCGTCACGGGCTGCCCCGCTTGCAGCGCGCGGCCATCGGCGCTGCCAAGCATTTGCACCGCGCCTGCATCCACTGTCACATGCTCCCCGAGACCGGCGACGCTGCCGGCGACGAAGTTCGTCTCGCCGATGAAGTCAGCCACAAAGCGATTGTTGGGGTGTTCATAAATCTCGCGGGCGGCCCCGACCTGCTGCGCCACGCCGGCGTTCATCACGGCAATGCGGTCGGACATGGTCATCGCTTCTTCCTGGTCGTGCGTCACGTAGATAAACGTAATTCCGACTTCCGCCTGGATCTGCTTCAGTTCGAGCTGCATCGCCTTGCGGAGTTTCAGATCGAGCGCGCCAAGCGGCTCGTCCAGCAGCAATACCTGTGGCCGGTTGACCAGCGCGCGCGCGAGGGCCACGCGCTGCTGCTGTCCGCCGGAAAGCTGCGCGGGTTTGCGGTCGCCCATGTGTGGGAGTTGCACGAGTGCGAGCACTTCCCGCACCCGACGTTCCACCTCGGCGCGCGGCGCGCGCTTCATCTCCAGGCCGAACGCCACGTTTTCCCACACGGTCATGTGCGGGAACAGGGCGTAGTTCTGGAACACGGTGTTGACCGGGCGGCGATGCGGTGGAATGCCGGCTACCGGCTGGTTGTGGATTGAGATTTCGCCGGTGGTGGGCTGTTCGAACCCGGCGATCATGCGCAGCGTGGTGGTCTTGCCGCAGCCGCTGGGCCCGAGCAGCGAAAAGAACTCGCCGTCTCTGATCTCAAGCGTCAGAGCGTCTACGGCGGTGAAGTCTCCAAACTTCTTGGTCGCGTTCCGTAGCTCAACCGCTAAAGTATCGGCCATTGACAGGCTCTCACCCATTCGGGAACGGCTTCATGGAAGTGCGCGTACCTGCTTCGCGTTAAATGGGATTGTTTTGGATTCTGAGAGGCAATGCAGACGCCGAAATAATTAGACTATGAATCTCACCTTAAAGCAACCACAATTTCCAGAGTACAATTGCGACCACCCGTCAATGGAGTTCATCCACATGACACCGATTTCCGAACTGCTCGCCCCCGTGTGGACGCACCTGACCACGGTGCAGCCCGTCCGCGGCGAGGGCATCTACCTGTACGACGCCGATGGGGTCCAGTACACCGACTTCACCTCCGGCATCGGCGTGACAAACACCGGGCATTGCCACCCGCGCGTCGTGCAGGCCGTGCAGGCGCAGGCCGCGCAGCTGCTTTTCGGGCAGATCAACATCGTCGTGCCGCCCGTTACGGTCGCGCTGGCGGAAGCGCTGCACGAGGTCACGCCGCCGGCAATTGACCGCTTCTTCTTCTCCAACAGCGGAGCGGAGGCGGTCGAGGGCAGTGTAAAGCTGGCGCGCCACGCCACTGGTCGGCGCAACATCATCGTCTTTCAGGGCAGCTTTCACGGTCGCACCGCCCAGACAATGGCGATGACGACGTCGAAAACAATCTATCGCCACAACTACCAGCCGCTGCCCGGGGGCGTTTTTGTCGCACCCTTCCCGTACAGCTACTCCTATGGCTGGGACGACGCGCGCACGACCGCGTTCTGCTTGCAGCAGCTGCGGCTGCTGCTGCAGAGCCAGACGCCGCCGGAAGAGACGGCCGCAATTGTCGTTGAGCCCGTGCTCGGCGAAGGCGGCTACGTGCCCGCCCCGCCAGAGTTCCTGCGCGCGCTGCGCAGCCTGTGCGACGAGCACGGCATCCTGCTGGTCGTCGACGAAGTGCAGACCGGCGCGGGCCGCACGGGCAGGTTCTTTTGCTTCGAACACGCCGGCATCGAGCCGGACGTGATCGTGATGGCAAAGGGCCTGGGGAGCGGGTTGCCCATTTCGTGCCTTGCCGCGCGCCGCGACCTGATGGAGAAGTGGAAATTGGGATCGCACGGCGGCACGTATGGCGGCGGGAGCGCCATCGCCGCCGCCGGCGCGCTGGCCTCGCTGCAGGTGATCCGCGACGAGAAGCTCGCAGAAAACGCCGCCGCCATGGGCGCGCAGTTGCAGGCCGGGCTGCGCAAGTTGCAGGAGGCGCACGGCAGCATCGGCGACGTGCGCGGGCGCGGATTGATGGTCGCCGTCGAGTTCAGCCGCGCGGACCGTCGGCCCGACGCCGCAGCCGCCAAAGCCGTACAGCGGGCCTGCCTCGACCGCAACCTGCTGTTGCTTACCTGCGGCAGCTACGGGAACATCATCCGCTGGATCCCGCCGCTGGTGGTCACCGGCGACCAGATCAACACAGCGCTGGCGGTCTTCGAGGAGGCATTGAAAGAGGCGGACCGCTAGCACCGGCGAGGCTGAATACAAAGATTGACGGTTTGTCGGCGCGCTTGAATCAGGAGAGACGACCATGAGTGGACTGTTTGACGAACTGGCCGCCTTGCGGGATGTGGAACAACCGCCCATGCTGTACCGGAATTGAACAAGCAAGATGACGATTGAATTTATCGTTCTACAAACGCCGCTAAGGTGATGTGTCAGACTTTCGAGAACGGAGGAGGGTGAAATGACAAAACGTCGGACTTCCAGACTGGTGCACGTCGAAGAGTACGTAGCCAAGGTCGAAGTGGACTTGATCTACACCGACGATGAGTGGTCGCCGAATCTGTCAGTGGCAGACGCCGCCAAATTGGATGACATCCGCCGCGCCTTGCAGGAAAAAGACATCGCCCGCGCCGCGCGCCTTGCCAGT
>JBHHUI010000003.1:0-17868 GCA_046753805.1 Anaerolineales bacterium | reverse complement strand
ACGATATGCGCCGTCGGCGCATGGGTGATGAAGCGCCCGCCGCCATTGGCGAACGCCGTTTCTTTGGACATGATTTCCCGTAGATGATTCCACGCCAGCAGGAACGCATAATCGGGGTAGTCAGCGCGAAATGTGTCGGTCGGCACAATCGGAATGTGTGTGCCCGGCGTGTAGAGCCCCTGCTTGGTAGGCGTGTTATCGCAGACGTATTCCAGTAGGTCGGGCCCAATGCCGCAATAGTTGAGGATGACAGTGCCTTTGGACGAGGCCGCGTAGCCTACCAGGCGCTTGCCGTCGGCGCGCAGCGTTTGCAACAATTCAACGAGCGAGCGACGCGACTCTGCTACCCGCCTGGCGAAATGCTCGTACGCTTCAAGCTCACCCAGTCCGGCCTGAGCTTCACGCGCCAGTTGACGCTGCACGGATGGTTCTGTTGGGCGTACCGCGTTCGCGCGGCACCCAAAGACGCGCATCGAGCCGCCATGCACAGAGATTGGTTCGACGTGAAAGACGCGCAACCCGTGCCGCGCAAACAATCGGGATAACGACGTAACGCTGAAATAATAGACATGCTCGTCGTAAATCTGATCGTAGGCCAGATTGCTCAGGATGTCGAGCAGATAAGGGTCCTCGAAGATGAAGACCCCTTCAGCTTCCAGGAGAGTCGCAAGTGCGCGGGCAAGCCCGTTCAGGTCTGGAATATGGCAGAGCACGTTTCCGCCCACGACCACCTGCGCATGTCCGCGTTCTTCCACCAGATTCGCGGCCAACTCGGACGTGAAAAACTCTCCCACCACGTCCAGTCCTTTTTCGCGCGCCACGGCCGCGACATTGGCTGACGGTTCTATCCCGATTGCCGGTGGAGCGAAGCGGTCGAGCTTCTGGAGCAAAATGCCGTCGTTGCTGCCGATCTCGAAAACCGGCAACTTATCATCGTAGAGCAGCGTATCTCCGATCCGGGCTGCCAGCCGCTCAAAATGCTGGTCCATCACCCTGGAGATGGACGAGAAATAGGCATATTGGTCGTGAAAAAGCTTTCCGGGATCGACTGTCTCGATCAGTTGCACCATCAGGCAATGTTCACAAAAACCTGCCTGAAGCCGGAACTTGTATTCCGGATGGTGCAATTGTGAGTCAGTAAGAAAGGCGTTTGCGATCGGCATGTCGCCCAGGTCCAAGAACGGGCGCAATGTATCGCGACCGCAGAGACGGCACGCAAGCGAGCGGGTGGTCGAATTGGCATTGGACATGGGTCAGTTTGCTCTATTGAGTAGACGGGGAATTATACCCGCTGACCCGTGCCCGAATTATCGGCAAAAGTTGAATCGTCCATGAGTTGGGCGATGTGTAGCTCTTTGAGCGCAAAGTGGCTTTCCCCGAGCGACAACAGGTGTGCAATTGGAAGGCGCTTGCGACCTTGATCGGCGGCAAGTAGCCTCGCCTGTCGAGTTACTCGCCCCTCCGTCCGATCCTGCATACTCCCGACGGACGCTGAGTGCCTCTTGTCTTAAAGATTCCGTCGTCTGACTTGACTCATCGACAAAGGTAGCTTATACTACGATTTGTTTAGAACGAGTGTTCTATGAGCGCCATCATCACCGCCGGTCGCATCACGATCCAGTTGGGCAAGCTCCAGGCCGCCACAGGGCAGCGCATGTCGCTGCGCCGGCTGGCGGCGCGGGCGCGGGTGCCTAAGGACCTGGTCTATCGCCTCGATGCCGGGCAGGCCCGCTACGTAGACCTGGAGGCGCTCGCGCGTCTGTGCGCAGCCGCTGACACGCGGCGACGCGCGTAACCTGCGGCGCCTGATGCGCCACGCGGCGCTGGCCGATATGCGCCCCCTGATCGAGCACATGCTGGCGCGCGGACTGAAGCTGGAGCAGGAGGCTGTGGTGCTGTGACGAGTGGTGCGGGCGCTCGCTGTGGGGGGCGTGTAGTATCGGCGTAGGCATTTTGTAGCTGTGTCTGTGAGCAACCAGGAGTCTCTCGGGCCGCTCTCGTGCGCAGCCTTCATGACAAAGCGCCAGCGCAACTGCGCATCGATGATAGAATTGCGCGCCGTGGCCCACTGCGGCCTCCAGCCATTATGTCTACTACATCCGAGCCGCGGGTACTCGTGATTATCCCCGCATATAACGAGCAGGACAGCCTTTTTCACGTCATAACCAATGTGCGTACGGCGATGCCGGTCGCCGATGTGCTCGTCATAAACGACGGCTCGCACGACGACACGCCGCAGGTGGCGCGGGAGGCCGGGGCTATCGTGGTTACATTGCCTTACAACCTTGGCATTGGCGCGGCTGTACAAACCGGCTTCATCTTCGCCGCCGAACGCGGGTATGACGTCGCCGTGCAGGTTGACGGGGACGGACAGCACAATCCGGCTGAAATCCCCGAAATCATCGCACCCGTGATCGCGGGGAAAGCCGATGTCGTCATAGGCTCCCGCTATATCGAGGACCGCGGTTATGTCACACCACCGGTGCGCCGCATCGGGATCGTCATTCTGGCGAAATACATTTCGGTCCTCGTCCGCCAACGGTTCACCGATACGACCTCCGGTTTCCGGGCCACCAATCGGCAGGGCGTTGAATTATGTGCAGACATGTATCCATCGGATTATCCTGAGCCTGAATCATTGGTGCTTTTCCGCAAAGTGGGGCTCAGGGTGATGGAGGTGCCGGTGACGATGAACCCGCGTTACGGTGGTCAGAGTTCGATCACCCCTTTCTGGTCGGCGTATTATATGGCGAAGGTGATGCTGGCGATTGCCGTATGGCAACTGCGCAGCCGGCCGAAACTACGAAAAGCATGAGGTGACACCCATGCGTCTCACGATATTTGTCTTGTTCGGGGCGCTCGGCCTGTTGCTGGTCGTCCTGGAATTAGTGCGTCGGCGGGCGCTCGCCGAGCGCTACTCGCTGTTGTGGCTGGTCACTGCAACGCTCGTGCTCTTGCTAGCCGCCGCCCGTCCCCTCCTTGATCGATTGGCTCTCATCGTCGGGTTTAGCTATGCGCCCTCGTTCCTGTTCCTCGCGGGTTTTGGCGCGCTATTGTTGATTCTCCTGTACCTGTCTACGGTCATCACGCTGCTGACGCGCCAGAACCGTATCGCAGCACAGCATATCGGGCTGTTACAGGTGCGGCTGGAGCAGCTGGAACGACAAGTCGCGGCGGCCGACACGACTCGGTAAAGCGCATTGCACGACCGGCGCTGCCAGATCGCCTGATGTCCGGTCCTGGCATCCACTCCGGTGCAACTCATGCCGCTCGTCGTAACCCACATCTTGAAAGCCACCGGCATCGCCGGCACGGAAAACCATCTGCTGGCGTTGCTGCCGGCGCTCGACCGGAGGCGCTTTCGCGTACACGCCATCGTGCTGGAAGACGCGCGCTTCCCCGTGGATTCATTTGTGGTGCGTCTAATCGAACAGGGCATTCCAACCCGGCGTCTGCGAATGCGCGGCGACGCCGACCCAACCGTCGTGCCCCGCCTGTGGCGCATCTTGCGGCAGGAACAGCCCACCATTGTCCATACGCACTTGATTCACGCCGATTTGCACGGCGGGCTGGCGGCCCGCCTGGCGCGGACGCCATGGGTCGTTTCTTCGCGGCACAACGACGATCCTTTCCGCCGCCGGGGTGCGGCGGCGCAGCTTGTGCATGTCAACAACCGCCTGTTTCACCACTTCATCGCAATTTCGGAGCACATGCGGGACTTTTGCGTCAAAGTGGAGGGAATCGCGACTGATGCGGTGACCACCATACCTTACGGCCTGAATCCGGTAGCGCCGCCGGCCCCGCCCGACCTGCACGCCGAGTTCGGTTTTGGCCCGGGACCGATCGTTGTGACCGTGGCTCGGCTCATCCCGCAGAAAGGGCTGAGACACCTGATCACAGCATTTGCCCACGCCCGCGAGGTCGTTCCAGATACCAATCTCCTGATCGTGGGGGATGGTACAATGCGCGCCGCGTTGCAGGCGCGCGCCAGGGTTCTGGTTCCAGGTGCATGCGTGCGCTTCGCTGGTTGGCGTTCGGACGCCGCGCAGATATTGTTCGGCGCCGACGTTTTTGTGCTTCCGTCACTGTGGGAAGGCTTCGGACTCGTTCTGCTAGAAGCCATGGCGGCAAGGCTGCCGGTGATTGCGAGCGCGGTGGGAGCCATCCCCGAGATTGTCATCGAGGGCGAAACGGGGCGACTTGTCCCGCCCGGCGACGAGATTGCACTGGCGGATGCGCTGTCAGCTCTGCTGGCGTCAGCAGACCAGCGCACCCGTATGGGCATAGGCGGGCGGGCGCGATTGGAGTCGCGCTTCACGGTTGCACAGATGGTCCACGCAACCGAAACCGTATACGAGCGCCTCGTCCGGGTTCGGGATACAGAGCGCACGCTGCGGCAAATCCAATAATCAGGGCACAAACGAAAATCTATGACGCGATACTTAGTAACGGGCGGCGCCGGTTTTATCGGCTCGAATATTGTCGAAACGCTGCTAAACCACGGTGAGACCGTCCGCGTGGCCGACAACTTCGCCACCGGGCGGCGAGAAAATCTTGCGGCGTTCATCGATAGGATTGAGCTGTTGGAAGGCGACCTGGCCGAACTGGATTTTGCCCGCTACGCAGTGGGAGACGTGGATTTTGTGCTCCACCAAGCGGCGATTCCGAGCGTGCCGCGTTCGGTGGACGATCCGCTGACCAACAACCGCGCCGGTGTGGTGGCGACGCTGAACGTGCTCGTGGCGGCGCGCGACGCCGGCGTGAGACGGATGACGTTCGCGTCGTCCTCGTCGATTTATGGCGAGGCGAATGAGGGGGCAGCCAAGCGCGAGGACATGCTCCCGGCGCCGCTCTCGCCTTACGGGGTCAGCAAGCTGGCGGCTGAGCAGTATTGTATGTCCTTCCACACGGTCTATGGATTTGAAGTTACCGCCTTGCGTTACTTCAATGTATTCGGCGCGCGCCAGGACCCGCAGTCCGAATACGCCGCCGTCATTCCACGCTTCATCACAGCGCTGCTTGAAGGTCGGCGCCCGACCATATTCGGGGACGGCGAGCAAACGCGCGACTTTACGTTCGTCGGCAACATTGTGGCTGCAAACTTGCACGCCCTGAAACACGCAAACGCCCCCGGCCAGGTGTTCAATATCGCGATGGGCCAGGCAAATTCCCTCATCCGGCTCGTCGAAGTGTTACAAGAACTGACCGGCGTGGACATTCCAGCCAACCATGCCGATCCACGCCCGGGCGATATCCGGCATTCGCACGCCGACGTTGGGAAAGCTGCGAAAGTCCTTGAATTCGATCCGCAGATCAGCTTTGTCGATGGCCTCCGGCAAACAGTTGACTGGTACCGGACTCAAATGCAGCCGGCCGACACGTCGGTGTAGGTAGAGCGTTGGTGGTACGCGCCGTACCGGCGCGCTGACAATGTGCGGTATCTGCGGAGTTTTGAATTCCGGCTCGCAGCCGGTTGAAAGCGAGCGGTTAGAGCGGATGACCGCGATGCTCCAGCATCGGGGCCCCGACGATTCCGGCGTGTGGGCGCACGGGCCGGTGGGGCTGGGCAATACGCGGCTCGCCGTCATCGACCTATCGCCCGCCGGGCGCCAGCCCATGTCCGACGCTTCCGGTCGTGTCCACATCGTCTTCAACGGCGAAATCTATAACTTTCAAGCGCTGCGCGAGCAGTTGCTGCGGACCGGCCACACTTTTGCCTCCGGAACCGATACCGAGGTCATCCTCAAGCTTTACCTGGACCACGGTACAGACTGCCTGCACCATCTCCATGGCATGTTTGCGCTGGCAATATGGGACGCCGCAAAACGCAGCCTACTGCTTGCGCGTGACCGACTTGGAAAGAAACCTCTTTACTATTACCGCCGCGATAACCGCCTGATCTTTGCATCCGAGATTAAGTCGCTCCTTGAATACCCCGATGTCCCCCGTGTGTTGAACCTGGAAGCCGTGCCGTATTATCTGGCCTATGGTTATGTGCCGGCGCCACAGACCATCTTTGCCGGGATTCGGGCGCTGCTCCCCGGCGAGCGGATGACCGTGTGTGAAGGTGCACTGGAGATACAAACCTACTGGAAGCCGGCGCTGCCGGTGACAGAAGGGAAGGCCGAGCATGCGCCTGAATTGGATTGGGGCGCGCGCCTCCTGTCCGGTCTGCGCGCGGCCGTCCGCGCGCGCATGATCAGTGATGTGCCCATGGGAGCGTTCCTCTCGGGCGGCCTCGATTCAAGCGCGGTAGTTGCGCTCATGGCGGAGGCCAGCACTGAGCGGGTACAGACGTTCTCGATTGGATTTGCCGACGAGCCGTCGTACAACGAGACAGCCCAGGCGCAACAGGTCGCACGGCATCTCGGTACTGATCACCGCGAGTTCGTCGTCGATGTCCGGGCGGCGGAACTTATGCCGAAGTTGATCTGGCATCTGGACCAGCCCTTCGGCGATTCTTCAGCGATACCAACGTATCTGGTCGCCAAGCTGGCGCGCGAGTATGTCACGGTCGCGCTTACGGGGGACGGCGGCGACGAATTGCTCGCCGGTTATGACCGTTTCCGCGCGGCGCGCTTGTCCGAATATTACAACAAGGTTCCGCATGCCGTGCATGCTGCGCTGGCCTTCGCGGGATCGCGACTTCCGCAGGGCACCGGGTATCGCAACTTTGCTCGTCGGTTCAACCGCTTCGTGGGGAACGCTCGCAAGCCGCTCCCCGAACGGTATCTCGGCTGGGTTGGCGTGATGACGCCCGACGCAGTGGGCGCGCTCGTGGCGGATACGTCGGGCCCCGACCTGGCGGCCCATTTCGGCACGTATTTCCGTATGGCAGCGAACGGCGACCCCCTGCCCGCCCTGCTCGACGTCAACATGCGCACCTATCTGCCCGACGATTTACTGGTGAAAACCGATCGCATGACCATGGCGGCGTCGGTCGAAGCACGCTCGCCGTTCCTGGATCACCAACTGGTCGAGATCGTCGCGGGCATGCCGCCGGCGCTCAAGATGCGCGGCAAAATCGGCAAGTACTTGTTGCGCCAGGTTTTCCGGGACAAGCTGCCGGCGGCTACATTGACCCAGCCCAAGCATGGATTCGGTGTGCCTGTCGGCAACTGGTTCCGCGGCCGATTGCGCGACTATCTCATCGACAATCTGCTCTCGGCCCGAAGCGCGCAGCGTGGGCTTCTTCGGCCTGCGCCGCTGCGTCGGCTCGTGGACGAGCATCTCACGGGCGTCCGCGATCATGGTCACGCACTCTGGACGCTGCTTGCACTGGAGATTTGGCACCAGGTATTCCTGGATGGATGAATTCGCCCCGTGTGAAATACTTGCGCAGCCCGGCCTGACCGAATGAGCCGGGTTCGCGTCATGCGCATCATCGCCCGATTGAACATCGGCGGCCCGGCCATTCATGTGGTGGAATTGTCGGCGCAGCTTGACCCGGATCGGTTTGAGTCGCTACTGGTGTGTGGCCGTCCTGAAGCCAGCGAGGGCGACATGAACTATCTTGCTGCCGGGGCCGGTCTGGATGCGCGCATTATTCCCGAGCTGCGCCGTGAAATTCGTCCCTGGTCAGACCTTGTGGCCCTGATCAAACTGCTGCGGCTGATGCTGCAATGGCGACCGGACATTGTGCATACCCACACATTCAAGGCCGGCGCGCTGGGACGCGTCGCAGCGCGCCTGGCGCGCGTGCCTGTGGTGGTGCATACGTTCCACGGGCACACATTTCACGGGTATTGGGGCTGCGTCGGCTCGACGCTCGTGGTGTGGCTCGAAAGATTGCTGGCGCGCCTGACGGATGTAATCGTGACCGTCAGCGAGACAGTCCGCAGCGATCTGGTGCGGCGAAAAATCAAGACGCCGGACAAGATTCGAGTCGTGCAGCTCGGGCTTGATCTGCGCCCGTTCATAGAGTGCGCCCAGCGCCGGGGAGAATTCCGCGCCGCTCTGGGATTTCCGCCCGACCTCCCGCTCGTGGGGATCGTGGGGCGTCTCGTGCCCGTGAAGAACCATGTTTTGTTTTTCGAGGCCGCGCGATTAATGGTCGAGTCTGGTTTTGCAGGCGCGTTTGTCGTCGTGGGCGGGGGCGAACTGGACGCCGCTCTCCGCCGGACGGTCGCCGAATTCGGGTTGAAGGAACGCGTACACTTCGTCGGCTGGCAGCGCGACCTGCCGCGTATCTATGCGGACCTGGACGTCCTCGTCAACTCGTCTATAAACGAGGGCACGCCCGTGGCCGTGATAGAAGCCATGGCGGCTGGCGTTCCCGTGGTTGCTACTGCGGTAGGCGGCGTACCTGATATGATAGACCCCGGCGTGACGGGCTTCCTGGCGCCGCCAAACGATCCGCCGGCGCTCGCGGCGGGGATCAAAGATGCGCTCGGGGCCGGTGCAGCGCTCCGAGACGAAGCCCGCCGCGTGGCGCGTGAACGGTATAGCCTTGATGGATTGTTGACGCGCACCACCGAGCTTTATGATTCGCTTTTGTCGCACGTGCGCGCGCCGGCGCCCACGGCCGGAACCTGACGCGAGAATCTTGTGGAACTGGATTTCTTAGGCCGCTATACCATTACCGCTGTTGCCGCTGGGCTGATCGCCTTTGTGGGCACGCCGCTGACGCTCGTGGTGGCGCGCCGGCTGGGGTTCATAGACGCCCCGGGTCCGCGCAAGGTGCACCTTGCGCCGGTGCCGGTTCTGGGCGGCGTTGCAATCTGGGCGGCGCTGGTCGTCAGTCTCGTCATCTTTGGGCGCGGGCGGGAATTCAATGAGCTGATCGCCATCGTGATCGGGGGTACGCTCATCTCGCTCGTGGGGCTTGTAGACGACCGGTACGGCTTGGGACCGCGCGGGAAACTCACCGGGCAGGGGGCGGCTGCGCTGGTGCTGGTGTTCGGCGGCGTGCAAACGCATGTGACCAACATGCTCTGGCTCGACGTGCTGATCACGGTGTTGTGGGTCGTCGGCATCGTCAATGCACTCAATCTTATGGACAACATGGACGGGCTGGCAGCCGGCGTCGCAGCCGTTGCTTCGGGCTCGTTCCTGTTACTCGCAGCGTTAAACGGGCAGATTCTGGTTGCCAGTCTTGCAGCAGCGCTTCTGGGAGCGTGCCTGGGCTTCCTGTTTTACAACTTCCAGCCGGCGATCACCTTCATGGGTGACACCGGATCCATGCTGTTGGGCTTTGCCCTCGCCGTGCTGGGCATCAAGCTCGCGTTCCCCAGCTTACCGCTGACGCAGTCGTGGATGGTGCCGATATTGGTGCTGGGGCTGCCAATGTTCGATACGACGCTGGTGTTGATTTCGCGGCGGCGGCGTGGTGTGCCCTGGTATCAGGGCGGCACAGACCACACATCACATCGGCTCACGCGGCTGGGGTTGAGCCAGAGACGCGTCGTCATCGCTTTGTACGCTGTATCGGCCGGATTGGGTCTGGTTGCGGTGCTGGTCACAATGGCCCCGACCGCCCAACTGGCCTGGACGGTCACGGGGGGCGTGGCGCTGCTGGCGCTGGCGCTGCTATATGTCATGGAGCAGTTACTGGCGCAACCCGAGCAGACCCATCTCAAGCCCGACATACGCATCGTGATCGTCGCCGGTGGAAGCGGGGTTGTGCCCGTGGTCGAGGCGGCTGCGTCTATGTCGAACGACATTACGCTCGTCTTAACCCCGGTTTCAGCCAACGCGCCGGGGCTGCGCGCCATGGGCGTTGATCGGTTCAACGAACTTGTGCTCGCGCTCGCGGGCAAGCCCGGCGCGGTGCGCGAATTTGCCCGACCCGACGTATGGCTGCCCCGAGCGTCGCTTGCGCAGCGCGCTGCGCTTGCCAATGGCGCCTTTCGGCTGCGGGGTAAATTCCTCGTCAACGGCGTCGCTCTGGCGACGGATGAAGTGCTGGCGGCGCTGCAGGCGGCTGACCTGCTCATCGTAGCCGGGGACCTGGCCGAAAACGCTTTGCCCACGCTCCTGCTGCCGGAGATCGGGCGCGCCCTCCGCCGCACCCGCCGCGCGCGAGTGCTCGTACATGCCGACCCGCGCGCCGCGTTGGCCGAGCTACACGAACATGGGCTGGATGATCTCTTTACCCATGCCGTGGCTGGGGATGATGTGCGCGGCCCCTGGCGTACGGTGTCCGACTTGCGCGATAGCCAGCAAATAGCCCGGGCGATGCACGCCATCTGGGCGGAGCGGACCAGACATCGCGGTGCGTTCCCACTCCTGGCGGGAGCGGTTCGTGGCTGAAGTCGTGGTTGCGCCCGAGACACGCGCCGTGGACGGCGATCTGCGGCGGCAGCCGGAGCCGTCGGCGACCGCGTCGACGCAGGCTGCGGTTGAGCTAGTGACTGCGGACCGGCTGGCCGCCGTGGCTGTCATGGCGTTCCTTTACGCGATCTACTGGCTGACGGCCTCGTTTTCGTTTGTGTCAACCGACGAGTTATTCCTCTTCGACGCCACAGAAAGCTTCGCACGTCGTGCGAGTCTGTTGCTCAACCAGACGGCCGATCTGGACTGGCCCGGTCACGCGCAGGTCGAACCTGCCCAACCCATCCTGAGCGTGCCGCTGTTCTGGATTGCAGACCGGCTGGACGGCGTCGGCAATGTGCATCTGACCATGCACTTCAACTTGCTCGTCACGGCCGCGACGGCAGCGCTTTTGGTGTTTTTTGTCCGGCGCTTGAATTACGGCCGGCCCATCGCAGTGATGGCGGCGCTCCTGTATGGGCTCACGACGATCGCCTGGCCATACAGCGGAAATTACTTCCGCGAACCACTGGGTACGCTGACGTTGTTCCTGGCCGCGTACGGCCTGCTCCGCTGGCGGCAGGGGCTGGTCGGCGGGCGCGCCTGGCCGCACCGCTGGCTGGCGCTGGCGCTTGGCGCTGGAATCGTGAGCGTCTTTGCCAAAGAGTCGGGTGTGGTGGGCGCGCCCGTATTGATGCTCATCCCGCTTGTAGATTCTCGTTGGCTGGCGTGGCGGCGGCAAGACTGGCTTCGCCTCGTTCTCGTGCTCGCCGTTGCATTCGGGCTGGCGTTTGCGGGGCTTTACTATTACACCAACGTTCTGGGGGGCGCCACTTCGCGCTTTGATCCGCTAGTGCGTGTGGACCAGGCGGTGAGCAACCTGCGCCTGGCGTGGCTGGGTATTGGGGGCTTTCTCGTCAGTCCGGGGAAGAGCCTCTTTCTCCACTCGCCGGTTGTCGTGCTGGCATTGGCCGCGCCGTGGCTCGCCCGCCGTCGCCGCGCCGACATGGTCCTGCCTTTGTTGCTGACGACGGCGTTCGTCGCCGTGTACGCATTGGTGCGCGGCGAGACCTGGTTCGGCGGCACCAATTGGGGGCCGCGCTACATGGTGCCGCTTACGCCGTTCCTGATGGTGGGCGTCGCGCCCGCCATCGAACGCGCCTTCCGTGGCCCCCGCCGCCGCTTGTGGCGGGTTTTGATCGGATTGCTCGCCCTGGCCGGTCTATTGGTCCAGATCGGCGCCGTCAGTGTGAATCCACTCGACTATTATGAAACACTGGCCGCTACAGGTATTCCGGGCGCCGCGTGGACAGTGGCGCTCTGGTCGCCTTACTACTCCGCCATCCTCGGCCACTGGCGGGCGCTTCCGGCGGGCGCGCCCAACTTTGCGTGGGCGCTGGCGCGTCCGGAAGGCCCCGATTGGGCGTTGGCCGCGACATGGCTCGTCGTCGCCGGACTGGCTCTTTATTTCGTCATTCGCTTTAGCCGCCGCGAGGCTGGCGCGCTGGCTGCGCTCGCGTTCACCGTCCTCTGTGCCGTGGCAGTCGTCAGCGCAACCTGGTTTGGACTGCGGCGGATCTACCCGGACCAGCGCTATCAGGGCGACAACACGGCCTTGCACGCCATGCGAGAGTTCCTGCAGGATCGAGGCGACGAGGATGCGGTCGTGTTTCTCAACAACCGCGCGTATTTTAATTTCATGATGAACTATTACAAGGGTTCACTGGTTTGGTACACCCTCGAACTCAATCCGAAGGAGCTTGTGCCCGAAGGCGGCGCGCCGCCGCCGCCTGACACCGACCCGTTCTCTCTGGTGAATACCGAAGCATGGAGCCGTGTAGATTACTTCGCGCGGCAGCACCCGCTCTCCTATTTGATCATGGAAGCGGGACCGTTTCATCCGAATTACGTACGGCCGCTCGAATGGTGGATGAATTCAGAATTCCACCGCGTCCGCGAATATGAATTTGCGGACAACGTGCGCGCCGTACTGTTCTCGGGAGTTTCCGCGCCGGGACGCGCAGACCCGGTGGAGTTCGAGATGCAATACACCCTGGGCGAGCAGATCGAACTCACCGGCTACGATCCCGTGCCGCCGGCCGGCCTCGTTCGTCCGGGTGATGTGTTGAACGTCTCCACCCAGTGGCGCGCTTTGAACGACATTGGACAGGATTACATCATCGGCACTTACCTGATCACACCCCAGGGCACGCTTGCGCTTCAGGACGACAGCGTCGCGGCGGGCGGATTTTGGCCGACGCGTTACTGGCGGGCGGACGATACGATTCGGCACAATGTGGCCTTTATGTTGCCGGCGGACTTGCCGGCCGGGCATTACGAAGTGTGGACGTTGTTGTACTCGGCCGTAGACGGCGCGCGGCTGCCGGTCGCAGACGCAACCGGCACCACCATCCGCGATCACGTTGTTCTCTACAGCGTTGAGGTAACACGCTGATGGCAGCCGTGCTGGTGACGGGCGCTGCCGGCTTTATCGGCAGCCATGTCTGCGAGCGGCTTGTCGAACGCGGCGACCGCATAGTCGGGCTTGATAATTTCGATCCGTACTACGACCCGGCGCTGAAGCGCGCGAATGTCGCCGCCCTGGCAGGCGCAGAAAACTTTACGCTGCTGGAGCTGGATATACGGGATGCGCAGGGGGTGTCTGCGGCGATGGCGGCTGCCGGCGTCGAGCGCGTTATGCATCTGGCGGCGCTCGCCGGTGTGCGCGCCTCCGTGGCGCGCGCCGGCGACTATATAGACGTCAACGTGCACGGTACCGCGAACGTGCTGGAAGCGGTCCATACTGCCGCCGTCAAAGACGTGGTGCTTGTTTCGACCTCCTCCGTCTACGGCGTCGATACGCCGGCGCCGTTTGCGGAGAGCGCCGTCGCCGACCGACCGCTGGCGCCGTATCCGGCGAGCAAACGCGCAGCCGAGATGCTCGGGCACACGTACCACCACTTGTACGGGATCAACGTCAGCGTGATGCGGCTGTTCAACGTCTATGGCCCCCGTTGCCGACCCGATACCATGCCGTCGATGTTGGCCGACAGTGTGCTGCACGGCACAGAGGTCCCCTTGTTTGACAATGGGCAACTACGCCGCGATTGGACTTACATCGATGACATCGTCGATGGGCTGCTGGCGGCGCTCGACCATCCGCGCGGATATGAGATATACAATCTTGGACGCGGGGCGCCGGTGTTGCTCAGTGAATTCATCGAAATCCTACAGCAGATCGCCGGGAGGGAGGCCAACGTACGCCCGGTCGCCGCGCCAGCCACCGAACCGAAAATAACGTTTGCGGACATTGACAAAGCGCGAGTGGCGTTCGGCTACGATCCCACTACGCCGGTTGTGGATGGTCTGAATCGATTCTGGGAATGGCGGATGAACCAGCCCGATGTTGCTCGCGGGCGCGCCTAACCGTCCGCGCGCGGCGACCCGTGCACGAGGATATGATCCACAGCAGCGGTCAGGTCTGCTACTACTGGAACATCCACCAGCCCGTGCTCAAGTAGTTTTGACGCCTGTTGCGCGCCGCGACCGGTTCGCACGAGCAATGGGCGCACGCCGGCGGCCAACCCGGCCCGGATATCCGACACCGCATCGCCCACCATCCAGGAGACACTCAGGTCGAGCGATAATTCGACGGCGGCGCGCAATAGCATCCCGGGCTGGGGTTTGCGGCAATCGCACGCATCATCTGGCGCGTGGGGGCACAGTTGGACAGAATCAAATCGACCGCCGTTGGATGTGACGATCGCCGACAGGTGCTCGTTGATCGCGTTTGCTTCTGCGTGCGAAATGAGGCCCCGGCCGACGCCTGATTGGTTCGTGACGACGATAATGGCGTAGGGCGATTTTGCCAGTGCGGCGAGGGCGGCCAGCGCGCCCGGTAGAATACGGACCTGCGCCCGGTTGCGCACGTACCCCGGGCGGTTCTCGTTGATAACGCCGTCCCGGTCGAGAAACACCGCCGGGCGACGGGAATGCGAATTGGGGCTTTGGGGTTTCAGATTGCTCATATGTGGTGTGAGGGATTATAACAAGTGACGATGCGGATTCTTGTGACGGGTGGGGCGGGCTTCATCGGATCGCACACAGCGGACCTGTTGCTGTCGGCGGGCTACCGCGTGCGCGTGCTGGACAGTCTCGCGCCGCCCGTGCACGTGGACGGTCGGCTGCCGGATTACTTCCCATCCGAGGCCGAGTTCATTCATGGCGATGTACGCGACAAGGAGATATGGCGGACGGCGCTGGCCGGCGTTGACGGCGTGTTCCATCTGGCCGCCTACCAAGATTACCTACCGGACTTTTCCAAGTTCTTCCACGTAAATGCGGTCGGCACGGCGCTACTCTACGAAGTCATCGTCGAAGAGCAACTTCCCGTGCAGAAGATCGTCGTGGCATCCTCGCAGGCCACTTATGGAGAGGGCAAATACGCATGCGAGACCGACGGCGTCCAGTACCCGGACCCTCGTCCGAGCGTCCAGTTGGATCGGCAGGACTGGGAGCCGCACTGCCCGCTGTGTGACCGCGCGATGCAATGGTCGCCGACGGACGAGAGCCGTGTAAACCCGCACAATTCATACGCGATGAGCAAGTATACGGAGGAGACCATCGCGCTGGTGCTCGGGCGGCGGTATGAAATACCCAGTGTGGCCATGCGCTACTCCATCGTCCAGGGGGCGCGCCAGTCGTTTCGTAACGCGTATTCCGGTGTGTTGCGCATCTTTGCCATGCAAGTGCTGGCCGGTCAGCGCCCAACCGCTTACGAAGACGGCGAGCAGGTGCGCGATTATGTGTATGTGGGCGACGTCGCGCTTGCCAACCTGCTGGTGCTGGAAGATGCGCGCGCCGACTATCGTTCATTCAACGTGGGCGGCGGCCGGGCGGTGACGGTGAACGAATTCGCGCGCATAATGGCGGCGGCCGCCGGCCGGCCGGACCTGACACCTGTATCGCGTGGGGAGTACCGCTTCGGCGATACGCGCCATATCCTCTCCGACATCAGCGCATTGTCGGCGTTGGGCTGGGAGCCGCACGGCTCGGTTGAGCAAAGCGTGCACGAATACCTGGCGTGGGCGCAGGCGCAGCCGGATTTTGGCGATTATGCGACGAAAGCGCGCGAAACCATGCAGTCGGTTGGCGCACTGCGGGGCGGCGGATGAATTCACCGTTCCCAATACACAGTGGGAGTTAGCAATTGCTGATCGCGCGCGCGCCGGTACGCATCTCCTTCGGCGGTGGTGGGACAGACCTGCCAGCCTACGCACACACGTACGGCGGGGCGGTCGTCAGCACCACCATCGACAAGTACGTCTATGTCGTCATGACCGTGCAGCCCAGCCCGGACCTGCAGATACTGTCGTCGGACTATCGCACCTTCTTCCGGCACACGGGCGGCGAGGTGCTCTTCTGGGAAGGCGAACTCAATCTGCCGAAAGCGATCCTGCACGAATATGATATCCATCAGGGCGTCTCGATGTTTCTCGCTTCCGAAGTCCCGCCCGGCACGGGGCTTGGGTCGTCGTCTACGGTATCGGTGGCCTGCATCAAAGCGGTGAGCGCGGCCCGGGGCGACAATATCGACAAGCGCGCGGTAGCTGAGATGGCCTGCCATGTCGAGATTGACAAGCTGAAGATGCCGATTGGCTACCAAGACCAGTACGCCGCTTCGTACGGCGGTTTCAACTGGTTCGAATTCACAGCGGACGGCAACCGGGCGGAGTCCATCCGGATGCCGGCGGGATTCACACAGCAATTGCAGCGCCGCTTGCTGCTGTTCTTTACCGGCCAGGCCCGCGACTCGACTAAGATTCTGGCGCGTCAGAGCGACAACACGAAGAAGAAAGGTTCACCCGCATTGGAAGCGCTCCACGCCGTGCGAGCGATGGCCGACCGCATGCGTGCATGCCTCGAAAGCGGCGACTCGGAGTTGTTTGGACGGCTCTTGCACGAGGGCTGGGAGCAGAAGAAGAAGTTTGCCAGCGGTGTGAGTAACCCGCGTGTGGATGAACTCTACGACGCGGCGCGCGCGGCTGGCGCGATGGGGGGCAAGCTCGCCGGGGCTGGCGGCGGCGGGTTCATGATGTTGTACTGCGAGGCCGGCCGACAGGAGGCCGTTACAACAGCAATGGAGGCCGCCGGGCTGCAACGCATGAATTACAACTTCGAGAACGGCGGCGCGCGCGTCTTGCTTAACGCCGGCCTGCGCTTACAGGAGGCCGCCCAGTGAGTCGGCGCGGACAGTATCTATTGTTCTCGGCCCTGATTGGGACCGATGCGGCCGGGGTCGCAGCCGGGCTGCTGCTGGCCTTGTTCAGCCTCACCCCGCTGGATGTGGAGCCCGCCGCCTATGTGACTACCATCCAGCGCACACTCCCCCTGTATTTGCTGATATTCGCCGGGCTGCGGCTGTACGACCTGGAGACCGTGCTGGAAGACTCGCAGGAATACGCCACGGTGGCGACCGGCTGTACTTATGGGCTGGTTGGGTTGGTCGTACTCAACACCGTGCTGCGCGCGCCGGAACTGGAGCGCGCCTGGCTGCTGGCCGCGTGGATCGCCACCATCATCACCGTGGGCGCTGGGAGGTTTATCATGCGCCGCGTGGTGCGGGCCTTCCGACGGAGTGGACATCTCATCACGCGGGCGCTGATCGTCGGCGCGGATGAGCAGGGCCGCACGATTGCCCGGCAATTTCGCGCGGTCACGTCGTCGGGCGTCGACGTGATCGGTTTCGTGGACGACTTCTTGCCGTTGGGCACGCCGGTGGCCGATGGACTGAGCGTCGTCGGGCATCCCAGCTCGCTGCATGCAGTTGCTGCGGAACACGGTGTCCGTGAAGTCGTCGTCGTGCCGGGGGCGGTGGCCTGGGAGACGTTTAACGATTTGTTGGAACATTCTACCGAATCGGATGGACTGCGCATCCGGCTTTCACCGGGTTATTACGACTTGCTCGCCAATACGCCGCGTGTCGCGCACCGGAACTTCGTGCCGCTCATCATTGTGGACCGCGTGCGTGTGGCCGGTTTCGACTGGCTGCTAAAAGCGTCGGTGGACTACGGGCTTGGTACGCTGGCGCTTGTGCTGAGCCTGCCGCTCATGGCTATGGTCGGACTCTGGCTGGCGGCTACCGGGCACGGCGCGCTGCTCGAATCAGAGTCGGTCGTGGGGATGGGCGGTCGCCGTTTTCGCGCATGGATGTACCACGTGCGCGCCGACCGACCGTTGGGACGATTTCTCATCAACAGCGGATTGCGCCGCCTGCCGATGTTGTTTATGGTGCTGCTCGGTCGTATGAGTCTGGTCGGGCCACGCATGATCCCGCACGCGCAGCAGGATTCGTTTCGGCGCTGGTTGCCCGCACTGGCGACTGTTCGTCCGGGAGTAACTGGCCCGTGGGCGGTGGTGCCGATCGCTTCGCTTGACGAGGAAATGCGCGCCGCTCTCTATTACATTCGTAACTGGACCATCTGGCTGGATTTGCAGATACTCGTACAGACGGTGTTGGTAATACTGCGGCGGAGGTTTGCACGGCTTACAGAATGACGTCGAACGTCGAACGTCGAACGTCTGAACGTCGAACGTCGGAACGTCGGTTGACATTCG
>JBHHUI010000002.1:0-20195 GCA_046753805.1 Anaerolineales bacterium | reverse complement strand
GGGTGGGCGTCGTTTTCAGTCCACGGCTTAGCGCGGCGGCGCGCGCGCGCGCCGCAGACCGCAGCGTGTCCGCGCAAGTGGATTTCCTTCCGGGCGACGTGGAAACTTTGCACATGGACAACGGAAGCTTCGACGCGATTATTTGCGAATGTGCATTCTGCACGTTTCCCGACAAAGCCGCAGCCGCGCGGGGATTCAACCGCGTGCTGAAACCGGGCGGGGGGATCGGTGTCAGCGATCTGACGCGAACCGGCGCGCTCGATGTGCGTTTGAATACCTTGTTGGCCTGGGTGGCGTGTGTTGCAGATGCCCGCCCGGCCGCGGACTACGCAGCCATTTTGACTGCTGCCGGGCTGGTCGTGGACGCGCCGGAGCGACACGACGAAGTGTTGGACACGATCGCCGAAGATGTGCATCTCAAACTGATGGGGGCGGAGATACTTCAGAAACTGGGCAAAGCCACATTGCCGCCCGGCCTTGAGCTTGAAGAAGTCAAGGCGCTGGCGCGCAGCGCGAGCGCAGCCATTCGCGCCGGCAATCTGGGCTACGCCGTCATCCTTGCGCACAAACCGCAGTCGGACCTCGGGTGAGTTCGTAAGTTCCGTCGGCGAGGTGGAGCACACCGCGACTTCCGCCGGTCGGCCGACCTCGGAGGTCTTTGGCAACGGGGAGCTGCACGTTCGGAACCGGGCAGATTGCAAGCTGCCACGCGAAATCAAAAAGAGCGGCCGGTGGTTTTCGGGGCCGCTCTTTGTATCAATACCAGATGGATTGGAGCGTTATCAAGCTCCACCAATTGCCCGCAGCAGCGCCTCGAACTCCTCGCGGCACTCTGGGCACATGTCGAGATGATGGTGTACGAGCGGAATCATCTCCGCTGTATCGACGCCGCGGGCTTTGGCTTCCGCGAGCTTGTCCAGCACCTCGTAGGCTTCATCACACGAACACTCGTCGCTCTGCGTGCGGGCCACCTGCTTCATGAGGCCGGCGACAAGATTGGGCGCGTCCTCCGCGGCTGCATTCCGGCGACGGAACTTACCCCGGAGTTTGTTGAGTCGCGACATGATCCCTTTCCTGAATCTGGTTACCCGTTTGCAGAATGGACGCGGCGGCAGCCGAATATCTTACGATGCCGCCGGAAGACCGCCGGCCGGCTTTGCGGCGTACACACCTTGCAGAATGGCCTGCGCCACCGCCTCGGCGGCAAATGCGCCCACGATATTCACATCGGCTGCTACGTCGCCAACGCTCAACGCGAACAGTGTGTCGCCGTCGAACATCGTGCTTGCCGGGCGGATGGTGCGCGCCAGCCCGCTGTGCGACATCTGTGCGACCTTGCTGATCTCCGTCTTGCTCAGGCGGGCATTCGTGGCGACGACGCCAATAACCGTGCTCTCCCGGCCCGGCGGGCGGGCAAACTGCAGCTGCGGCTCGGCCGCGCGCGCCCGCAAGCTTTGTATGGTGTCAGCAAAATACCCGGCTGCGCCCGGCGGCAGCGACGCCCCGGCGGGCGCGCGCACGCCGGCGACGATGTCGCCCGTGCGCGGGTCGACGACATCGCCAAAAGCGTTTACAACCACGAGCGCGCCCACTACCAGGCCGCCGTCCAATGATACACTAGCCGTGCCGAGGCCGGATTTCATGGCGTATTCCAGTCCGAGCAGCTTCCCAACCGAGGCGCCGGTTCCCGCGCCCACGTTGCCGGTTGGCAGTGTGTCGGCGCTCGCATTCAAGCAGGCCGCGTAGCCCATTGCATCGTCGGGGCGCACGTCGGCGCCCCCCAGCGCGAGATCAAAAATGATTGCTGCTGGTACAATGGGCACCCGCGCAACGCGCACGTCGAAACCCAGGCCTTGTTCTTCGAGATAGCGCACGACGCCGTTGGCGCTCTGCAGCCCGAACGCTGAGCCGCCGGCGAGCGTGATTCCGTGAACGAGCTGGTTGTGCAAGGGCCGCAAGGGGTCGGTTTCGCGCGTTCCCGGCGCACCGCCGCGCTGGTCGACGCCGCCGACGGCCGGCGCCTCACACAGAATGGCCGTAACGCCCGTAAGGGCCTCCTCGTTCTGGGCATGACCGACGCGCAAGCCCGGCACATCTAGCAGCGTGCCGTGGGAGTCCAAGCTTATTGCGACCATAGTAGGGAGGGGGTAGACTGAACAGGCACCAGTGCGGATTCTAACATAGCGCTGGCACGCTACATTCTGTGGCCGCTGCCGTTTCACGTTCCGGAGGCGGTCGTACGCCGGGGCAGATTCTCCACTGGTTGTGTGGCTTCTGATTCATCGTCGAGCCGCAGGATGCGCTGGGATGGCATTCAGTTCTCTGCGCTCTTTGCGTTTCTGCGTTGAATGTAGCGGCGGGATATTGGTGCGGGCTCTATCAGTAGGCGCGCTGCTAGGAATACGGGTGTAAACTGAGGGGGATTCCATTTTTGCAACGGTTCATCCGTGTAGCTAGCCTTGCCTGTTTCGGCGTATTGCTGGCTGCGTGTGGCCTGTTTGTGACGCCCGCGCCGACGGCGACGCCGGTGCAGTCGCTGGCCGTCACAATGTGGGTCGAGTGGCCGGTGCTCCAATACGGGCGCGAGCAGACGGTGCATGTCTATGTAAACCACAAGACGGGCCATGTGGTGCGTTCGGCGACCGTGCAGGGCAGGATCGTCATGCCGGACAGAACGGCGACGGCGCTGATCTTCCCGGTTACAGATCAAGACGGCTACACCTCGCTCACGTTTCCCGTACCCGCCGCCGGCCAGACCCGCCAGATGTACACCGTGACCGTGGATGTCGCCTTCCTGTCCCACTACGGCACGGCTCGTATGGAGTACGAAGTAAGGCCGTAGGAATCTCGAGACCTCGGAGGTGCCGAAAAACCCCAGGTCTGTTTGCCTCTATCCCCCGCGCGCCAGCCCCACCGGCACGCGCAGCGTCTGCCCGACAAAGATCGCATCTTCATTCGCCAAGCCGTTTTCGGAAACGATTGCGTCCACCGTCGTCTCGTAAAACGTCGCAATGCCGACCACGGTATCGCCGGCCTGCACGACATACTCGACGATGGCGCCGGCCGGGATCGCGGTGGCGGTGGCCGGCAATGTCGCCGTGGGAACCGGCGTCGGGGTCGACGCGTCCGGAGGCGGGATGATAAGCTCCTGTCCCACGCGCACCTCGTCGGCGTTCGCGATGTTGTTGAACGCAAGGATGATTTCAACCGTTGTGTTGAAATTCTCCGCAATGCGAATTAGTGCGTCCCCCGGCTGCACGACATACGTCTGAACCGCGATAGTCGGCGCGGCGCTCGGCGTGATTGTCAACGCTGCTGCTGTTGGCGCGGGCGGCGGCGCTGCTGTGGCGACCCGCTCGAACCGCAGTCCAGGCTCGGACGCCGCGAGCGCGAGGTCGATGATGGCGCGGGCGTAGAGCGCGCCGGCCTCCGGGCCCGGCCCGGCCACCTGTTCTGCCAGGTCTGCGATGGCGCGCACGGCAAAGGCCTCTGCCAGCCAGGTGCGACCGGTAGTGTTCAGCGGGAGCCCGGCCAGACTCGGGGACGCTATGTGCAGGTAGGTGCTCGTCGCGTCGAGCGCGCTATCTGCCGCCCCGAGCGTGTCCAATACGACCCGGGTATTGGCGGTTGGATCGTCCAGAAACACGGCCGGAGAATTGGTCAGGAACATGGCCGCCGCCGCGCCCGCCGGGCAGCCGCCCCAAAGATCGCAGGCCTGTCCGGCCAATTCGTCCACGGCGGGCATCAGGGCGCTTACAATCGCCTCGTCCTGTTCGTAATAGACCACCTGAATATAAGTCGCGCTCCACATCAGCAGCGGTCCCCAGAACGACTCGGGCGCTGCCGTGCGCACCCAGCCGATCTGTTCATCCAACCGATAGAACTGGAGAAGGGTGAAGGTGGTCGTTTCGGAACTGCCGCCCTCGCCGGCCTCACGGACGAAGTCTCGGCGGACATCCGCTTGCACGTGGGTGTCGTCGATCAACTGGATGGCGGCAACGTCGAGCGTGCCGGGCAGAAGCCGCGCCCGGGGAACGGGCAGCGGCGCGGGCCGGCGGTCGTGCACTTGCTGCGCGCGCGCCTGCACCCACGCTGCGTCGGACGTATCTTGCAATGCCAGCACAACGGCCACATCGCCGGCGATGGAAAACTCGTCTTCAGTCTTGATCAGCCGGTTGATCTCGGCGCGCGTTTCAAGGTCGCCGGAGCGGAACGCAAACCAGACCGCAGCCCCGATTCCGGCCAGCAACAACAGGCCCACGCCGATCCAGATTCCCCCCAGGCGAGATGACGTCTCCGGTTCGGGCGCGGGTGGGCGGGCAAATTCCGTCGGTGCTTCAGCCATGACTGGTTGCGCCGCGCGTTGCGGCTGCCGGTAGTATTACACAGATGCGGCGCGTGCGGAATGGGAGTGGGGAAACGACGGGGAAAGCGTAGAGAGTGCGCGTTCTTTCAGCGCATGCGCCGCTTCCACTCATCTTTTAACGACAGGCTGTCCAGGTCCTCGCCGGCTTCGAGGAAATCCAGCAGCAGGCGGTTGAACTGCGGCGTCGCGTCCAGCATCGGGAAATGACGCGATTCCTCGAAACTGATGTTGTGCAGTTTCGCGGCGTCCGCGCCGACCTGCTCAACAGCAGCAATGGCCGGGTCTTTCTCGCCGTACACCAGCAGGGCCGGCGCTTTGATCGCCGCCAGTTCGGCCTGTACGTCTGCGGATTCCAGATCGGTCAGGGTTGCGGCGATGGCGGGTGGGTCCGTCTTGGTGGATTCGGTTGCGATCGCTGCGCCATCCGGCCCGCGGTCCACCAGCCATTCCACCAGCCCATCCACGGCAGTACTCCTGAAGCGCTGGTTGACCGCCGCCGCCGTGAGCGGCGTATTGATCGCCATCACGCGCGCGGTGAGGTCCGGATGGCGCGCCGCAAATCGCAGCCCAATCAAACCGCCCAAGGCGTGCCCCACAAGCGCGACGCGCGCGACGCCCAATTGCTCCAGAAAACTTTCGACCAACTGTACCTGCGCGTCAAGCGAATAGCGGTCCGCCACGTTGCTGGTATCGCCGAACCCCCACAGATCAATCGCATAGGTGCGATAGCGCACGGAGATCGCCTGCATGGTGGGCACCCAGTACCGCCACGACCCGACCCAGCCATGCAGAAATACAATCGGCGGGCCGCGGCCCAGCACCTCGTAGTGCACAACCTTATTGTCGATTACGACCGCGCTCATTTAGTTCGCAACTGAAACCACATTGTGATCAGCACACCGGCTCCGGCGGGTTAGCCCTCGACGCCTTTCTTCAATACATCCGATACTCGTTGGGTGAGCTGGTCGGGTGCGAACGGCTTGAGGATGTAATCGGACGCGCCAAGCTCCAGACCCGCCTCGACTTCGGACTCCTGGCCCTTGGCAGACAGAAACACAACCGGGATGGCCTGCAGGTCCGGGTCGGCTTTCATCATCTGGCAGGCCTCGTACCCCGTCATCCTGGGCATGCGCACGTCCATCAATACCAGGTCAGGCGCGGTGCTGCGCGCCAGGTCCACCGCTTCGGCTCCGTTTGCCGCTGTGACCACCTCATGTCCGGCGAACTCAAGCGTAAACTTGATCAGGTCGCGGATATCGCGTTCGTCTTCAGCGATCAGTATCTTAGACATGAGCAATCACCATCGTTCCTCAATCGAACAGCGCCGTCTTGTCGGAGCCGGCCAGAGGACCCGCTTCGGCCGTTGGGATCAATACGCTAAAGGTGCTGCCGGTCCCGGGCCGGCGCTGTCAACCCAGATTTGACCACCGTGCATTTCTACCAGTTGCTGGACGATGTTGAGGCCCAACCCCGTCCCGGAGGACGCCAGCACGAGCGGGTTCTCCCCCCGGTAGAACCGGTCGAAGATCCGCGCCCGCTCGCCCGGCGCCAGTCCAATCCCGTTGTCTTGAACGTCAATCTGGATCGTGTCCATGATGACGCGCGCGCGCAGCGTGATTTCGCCGCCGCCGGGCGTATACGTGTAGGCGTTGTCGACCAGGTTGCGGAAGATCTGCGCGAGGCGTACTTCGTCACCCCGGACGGGCGGCAGGCTATCCGGCAGCGCATCAACCACGGTGATCTCTTTTGCGCCGGCGCGAATCTGATCACGGAGGGCGCGCATGGTTTCCTTCAAAACTGCCTGAACGTCGACCAGCGTCAGATTTAATTCGACCTTGCCGGTTTCGATCTTGGACACGTCCAGCAAATCTTCGACCAGGACGCGCAGCCGGTCGGCGTTCGACTTGATCGTCTCCATGAACTCGCGTTGCATTCCCTCCAGCGGCCCCCCCGCGCCGCTGAGCATCAGGTCGGCGTAGCCTTTGATGGAGGTCATCGGCGTGCGCAGCTCGTGGCTGACGGTGGTAACGAACTCTGTCTTGAGGCGGTCCACTTCCACGTCGCGCGTAATGTCGCGGAAGAGTGAGACCGACCCGATGAATTCGTCGTCGTCGATAACGGGAGCGATGTGCACGGACACGATCCGGTTGCTGTCCAGTTCGAACCGTTCGGCTAGAAAGTCGCCCGGCTGGTAGACGTCGGGGTCGTCGCGCCAGCGTTCGATGGCTTTGAGCCAGCTGTGCCCGGCTGCGCCATAGACGCCGATCATTTCGCTGATGGGCCGCCCGACAACTTTATCCCGCTCCAACTTCAAGATCAGTTCGGCGGAGCGGTTGAACAGGGTGATGCTGCCGCGGGAGTCGGACACCATCACGCCGTCGGCCACGGCCTCCAGGATAGCGCGCGATTTTGAGGCCTCCACCTGCTGGGCGCGGAGCATCCCACCGAGACGTTCGGCCTGATCCCGGATCAGTCGGTACAACTCGGAATTGTTTACGGCCGAGGCCACCTGGTTTGCAACTGCGGCGACGAGTTGGAGTTGCTCCGGGCTGAAGGCGTGGCTCTGATCGCTGTAGAACGCCAGTGCGCCGAGCAGGTCTCCACCGGAAACGACCGGCGCGGCCAGCGCCAACTGGTGGCGAGACGAATACGGCTGCTCGCGCCAGCGTTCGTCGTCGGGCAGATATCCAGAAAGCGTTGCTGCGCGTTCGCGCAGCACCCAGCCAATCAGGCCGTCCCGCCGCCCGAAAGGAGCCGGCTCGCCGCCCGGCGGGAGGGGGGCGCCGCCCAGCGAGGCGCGATGGATCAGGCCGTCAGATTGCGGATCAATCAGGAAGAGCGAGCCTTGCGTTGCGCCGATTGAGTCTTTCACCAGCGTCAGCGACCGCGTGAGCACGCTATCCAGATCGAGGCTGGCGGATAGTTCGCTCGTCATGCGCAGCAGAAGCTCGACCCGGTCGCGTTCCTGCTGCACGTCGCGCGTGCGTTCGGCAATGCGTTGTTCCAGTTCTTCGGCGGCGGCGCGTACCTCCCCGAACAGGCGTGCGTTTTCAATCGCAACCGCCACTTGAGCCGCGAGCGTATTCAGGATGCGCTCGTGGGTGGAAGTGAAGGCATCGTAGCGTTCGTAGTTGATGACGGTGATAACGCCGATAGTCCGCTCGCCCGCTTTGAGCGGCAGCCCGAAATACGAGCGGGCCATGCGTTTGTCGGCCTGCCCGCCGGTTTTCGGATCATCCGAACCGACCTCCAGCTTGCCGGTCAGGCGCAGCGGCTCGCCGCTGCGAATAATGCGTTCTGTTAAGCCCCCGGCTGGCATGCGCTCGACTTCCACCGGCAGCCCGTCGCGGTAGTACAGCGGGAACGAAACCTCGTCGGTCGCCTCGTCGTACAAAGCCACATACACGTTTTCAGTTTCCAGCAGCGCCATCACCTGGTCGCGCAGGATGTGCATGAGCTGCTCGAGGTCCATCGTCGCTGTTACAGCGCGGGCAATGTGGTTGATGGTGTCAAGTTCGATCAGCCGCTGCTGCGCGTCTTCGAACAGGCGCGCGTTCTGGACGGCGATGGCCGATTGGTTCGCGATGGTCTGCGCCAGTTCCACTTCGCCGGAGTTGAACCGGCGGCGGCGCTGGCATGCCTCCAATTGGATGAAGCCGATCACACGGCCGCCGGCATTGAGCGGCGTGATCAGGACCGAGCGCACGTTGCGTTCCTGCAACAGGGGCCGGATAGGGTCGAGCAGCGGCTCGGAGGCCACATCTTCCACCGCCAGCGACGCCGCAGACTCGCGCAAGTGCTCAATCAGGGCGTTGTTTTCCAGTGGGAATGTCGCCGCCAGCGGCGGGTGCGGTCGGCGTGGATGTTCCGTCGTCAGGCGCGCGATCTCGCGTTTGTCGTCAAAGACGATGACGGCGGCGCTTTCCACGGTGATGGCCCGGGCCATGTGGTCGACGGCTACCCGGAGGGCGTGGACCCGGTCGAGGGTGGTGCCGAGCTGGCTCGATAATTGGTTGAGCAGCTGCAACCGCTGTGAGCGCTGATTCAATTCGTGGGCGCGCGCGACGCTTTCTTCGAAGAGGCGCGCGTTTTCGAGCGCAACGGCGGCCTGGTTGGCAAACCCGCGCGCGAGTTCGACATGGCCGAGGTTGTAATAATCTATTTCGGCTTTGTCGAGCGCGATGAGGCCCAGGACCTGGTCCTTGCTCAAGAGCGGCACGCCCATCCAGGAGCGGGTCGAGAGCAACGCGCTGCCCGGGAAGCGTTTGTCGGCGCGGACGTCCGCCACCACGATCGGTTCGTGCCGTTCGGCCACTTCGTTGAAAAGCGCGCTGTCTTCCAGGTCCACCGTCAGGCCAATGCGGTCTTCGTCGTCGGCGAATCCGGCCGCGGCAGCGACGCGCAACCGGTCACCGTCACGCAGCCACAACGCACCCGAGTCGAATGGGATTACGCTGCCCAAATGCTCCAGCACGAGCGAGACGACTTCCTCCACCCGCAGCGCCGACGAGATGACCCGCGAGACTTCGGTCAGCGCTTCCAGTTGCGCTGCGCGGGCGCGCACGTCGGCTTCGAGCTGCGCCCGCGCGCCGATGTCTTCCAGCAGCAGCACCGCGCCGCCAATGGCGCCGGCCCGTCGCAGGGCGTACCCGGATACGTTCGTCAGGATCAGGTCCGCGTCGGCCATCGGATACCGCATTGTTAGCCCGGTGAACGGCTCGCCGGAACTCATCACAGCCGCTAGTTGTTCGCGCAAACCGAGATCGTCCAGGAAAGGCCGGTACGCAAACAGCGCCTGGCCTAACGCCGTGTTGTCCCATCCGTAGCGACGGCGCATAAAATCGTTCAGACTGGAGATTTCGCCGCTGGCATTCAGCACGACAATGCCCTGCTGGATCGATTGGAATACGGCTTCCGTCGAAGCCTGCAGCTCCTGGGTTTCCGCCAGCAGCTGCGAGTTCTGGAGCGACAAGCCAACCTGCTGCGCCAGGATGTTAAACAACTCGAGGTCTTCCCGGCTGAAGCGATGTTCGCCGGTCCGGCTACCGGCCAGCAGCGCGCCGGCAGCCGCCCGTTCGGTCTGGAATGGCGCGGCCGCAAACGAACGCAGGTCGAGCGCCTTCACGAGCGGATCGTCGGCCCATTGCGATGCACGCCGGTGTTGCATATATGCGGCGGTGCGGGTGGAGATAATCTGCGTCAGCAGGGTGTTACCGCCCAATACCGCCTGCAGGTCCACCTGTGCGGGCAACTCCCCGCTCATGCTCGCAAGCTTGAGTGAGAGGGCGCCCGCGTCGGACGTCCTCGCTTCGACAAATATCGCAACGTCCGCCTGCATGTCGGCGCGCAGTTGTTCGGCCGCGGTCTGCAAGAGTTTGTCGGGCGAAGCGGCGCCGATGGCCGCCGTCGCGATGTGGTTGACGGCAAGCAAGCGTTTGTTGCGCAGGTCGAGCCGCTCGACCAGCTTGTTGAGTTCGGCGTCTTTTTCTTGCAGCGAGCGCGAAACCGCGTCAAGTTCGCGGTAGCTCTGCTGCACCGTTTGCAGCGATTCCGCCAGTTCGGTTGCGCGTTGCTCGGCGGCCTCGTACAGGCGCACGTTTTCAATTGCAAGGGCTGCCTGATTGGCGAAGATCTCCACTGTCTCCACAGTGCTGCGCGCCGGTTGGCGACCGTTACGCGGGTCTTCCAGCGTGATGAGGCCGAGAGGCTGTCCGCCTGAGCCTGTGAGAGGCGCCAGCAGCAGATCGCCCGCTTGCCAGTCGTCGGTCGCCCGGTCGGTGACGGCGCTGGCCGGGGCGGCGGCCACCCGGTCCAATACGTCCGAGCGCTGGGCGCGTGGGACAAAGTACGACTGGCTGATTTGAAATTCGTCCTGTAGGACCGGTGAAAGCGCCTCCCATGTTGCGGGGCGCGCTTTCAGTTCTTCGAATGTCGCCAGCGGCAAACCGGCAGTGGCCGTAATTTCGAGCCTGTCCGCGGCGGCATCCAGCACTGAAATCGATACTGTGCCAAACCCGACTGCCTCCTGCATGCCAAAGACGATCGATTCGAGTGTTTCGGCCAATGGCCTGTCTGAACGGATGCTGCGCGAAATGCGCAGCAGCTGCGCGAGTTGGTCGGCGCGGCGGCGCAGTAGTTCACCCCGCTGCAACTGTTCTTCGTAGCGCTGCGCGTTGCCGACGGCAATCGCCGCATGACCTGCCAGCGCTCGGATAAAGTCCAGCTGCGCTTCATCGAATCCGTCACGACGCTGACTGAACAGTTCGATCAGCCCGACGGTCAGGTTCTGATAGGCAATCGGTACGATAAGACCGGAGCGAATGTCGGCGGCGGGCAGGCCGATGTCCGTCGGGTCTAAATCGGTAAAGAGGCGGCCTTCGCCGGCCGCCGCCACTTCGCGCTCGAGGTCTGTCAGCGCGGCCTCCGTCGCCTCGGCTCCAATGCGCTGCCGCACGTGCGGCCTGGGTGCTTCGAGGTCCAGCAGGACGATGTTGCCGCTGACGGCGCCGCTGGTGCGCAGGGCCTCGTCATACACCGCCTGGAGAATCTGATCGAGGTCGAGCGTGCGGTTCAACTCGCGACTGACGCGCGTAAGTGAACTGAGTTGCTCCACGCGGCGGCGGAGCGATTCGTCTGTGGCGGCTCCGAGGCGGTTGCGCTCGATGGCGGCCGCCAGGTGCGCGCCGATGGTCGCCAACACCGGCAGATCGGCGCGGCGGAGGCCGTAGGCCGTCCGGGAGGCGAGCCACAATTCCCCGACCCCGCGCCCGCTCACGATCAGGGGTGCGAGCAGCATGGCTTCGGCTTCCAGGTGGGCGCGCGTTGGTCGGTAGAGGAGGTTGAGCGTTTCGTCGCTGCCGGCGTGGGCTGTGTAATAGGGCGTTGCAGCGCCGGTCACCGTGAATTTGTAACCTGGGTGGGAGGTGTCCATGCGCGCGGCATCGGCATGGGCCAGACTCGCATACGTTACGGCGGCTTCCGGTGTGCGGTCCACCACGGCATCGGGCTGGGCGCTGAGTTCGCCGCGCGCTTCGTCGACCATGAACACCAGCGCAAAGTCGGCGTCGAATATTTCAGCCGTCTCTGCGGCGACGCCGGCGATAATGTCGGCCAGCGGCGCGCGCGCGCCGGTCAGGTCGGCGATGCGGTTTGTCGCTTCGGCCAGTCGGGCGCGTACGCCCGATTCTTGTACGAGGCGCGCGTTGTCGACCAGCGCAGCCGCCTGACCGGCAATGGCCGCCAGCCGGCGAGCATCGACATCGCCGAATGACTTGCCGGCGGCTTTGTTGGCGGCCTCGATTGCGCCGATGCGCCGTCCGCCTACGATGAGCGGGACGAGCAAGGCGTTTTCAAGGCCGAACGCACCGGCGGCGTGACTGAGACCAAGTTCGTCGACCGCCGGATCGCTAGCAAACCGGTTGGTGAACCAGTACGCTTGTTCGCGCCAGAGTTTTTCAGCCGCGCTCCCCGGCGGTACGGGGATGCGGAGCGATTCGACGAACATGTCCGGAATGCCATGAAACGGCGCCTGGGGGAGAAGCGCCTGTTCTTCGTCGTCGTAGAGCAACAGACCGCAGATCGCCACATCCATCAACCCGGCGATGCGTTTGCTCAACGTGCCGTTTAACTCACGTGCATCCGAAATCAGGGCCGACGTCTGTGCAACCCGAATCAGTCCCGTCAGGTCTGCGAGGCGGGTTTGTTCCTGTGCGAAGCGCTGCGCGTTGCGGAGCGCGACGGCTGCCGTCGAACCGATGGTCTCGAGGACCATGGCGTCAGATGCTGCATACGCCCCGCTGTCGCGGGCGACAATATGCAGCGTCCCGATCAGTGCGCCGTCGGCCTCCAGCGGGACGCCGAGCGCCGAGCGGATGGGAGCCGCCTCGGGCATCAGCGTGCGAGGCTCCCGCTCGCGCGCGGTATCGGCCACGAGCAGCAGCCGTCTCTCACGCGCGATCCAGCCCGGAATTCCAGCCGCCGGATCGTATTCCTCCGCGAGCCGGTCGAGGGCGCGCACATACGACGGCTCTCCGGTGCGGCGCACGCGGGAGGATCGTTGCTGGTCTGCGTCCCACAACCACAGTTCCGCAAGGTCAAATGTGAGCGCGCGCCGCAGCAGCTTCAAGACAGCCGCGAGCGTCTCGTCCATTTTTAGACTGGCCGCGACGATCTGGTTGAGTTCCGCGACCACGGCCAGCGCAGCGCCTGCGTCGCCGGGTTCGCCGGCCAACCCCGCGAACGGTTCGACAGCGCGCAACACGACGACGAACTGCGGCGGCTGCGCGCCGTCAACTGGGACCGAGCGCGCTTCGACTGGATGCTCGCCAATGTGCAGCCGGGTCTCGCCCGGTCCGGCCAGCAACTCGTAAAATGCTTCGTGTGGTTCTGCCAGCGCTGCCAGGCGGTTCACATCCGGCGCGCCGCCGTCAAGCTCGAATAGCTTGCGGGCGCGCTCGTTCGCGTACAACACGCGGCCGCCGCGACGCGCCACAAGCACGCCGTCGGCGCCCTCCGCCATGCGGGCAATCGCTGCGTGTTCCACCGGCGAGGGCAATGTGGCGGCCCACGACCGGTTGGCCAACCGGCGCGTCACGACAAGGACGGTCAGCAGCATACCGCCGCCGGCGATGATGGCGCCTACGGCAACAGCTAACCCGGTCGCGCTCACCACGCTGCCCTCAGTTCGCGGCGGCCTGCCTGCGAGCTTCGGTCGCAAGCTCTGTGATTTCGCGTATGTCGGAGAACTGGTGGGTTTCGGACGACACGGAACCTGCGCCCAGTGTCATGAGCGGGGATTGTAATTCGTTCCCCTCGCCCGCGCCGGTGATGATGTAACCGCGCTCCCTATCGACGAACGAATAATGCGTCTTGATCTCTTCTGCGAAACGCACCTGCAACCGTTCGGTGATCTTGGGGCCGGCCTCGGCCGTGGAGACGATGACAAAATTTTCACCGCCCGGGTGGCCGACGAAGTCATTCGGCGTACCGAGTTCGTCCACAACTTCATTGATGAGCATGGCGGTAAACCGCAGGACTTCGTCGCCGGCGACAAATCCGTAGACCTCTTTGAACGCATCGAAAGCGTCAATCTTGTAATCGGTAAAGGTCCAGTTGGAGGCGCGCATGAGCTGGCGTAATTGCTCTTCGATCAGCCGTCCGGATGGCAAACCCGAGCGCGGGTCTGTCAGGCTTTCTCGTTCGGACCGCGCAATGGCATTTTGTACGCGCAACTTTAACTCTTCGATGTCGAACGGCTTTGTGATGTAATCATCCGCGCCCAGTTCCAGCCCGGCGATCTTGTCGCTGCGTTCGTCTTTTTGAGTTAAAAAAATGATCGGAATGTGGCTCGTGCGCGTCGTCGTGCGCAGCTGTTTGCACACCGCATACCCGTCCATATCCGGCAACATGATGTCCAGCACGATCAGGTGCGGGAGTTGCTGGCGGGTCGCTGTAAGCGCATCTCCCCCGCGCGGCGCAACGCTGACTTCGTAGCCGGCGCCGGAGAAGTAAATGCGGAGCATGTTGGAGATGTCGAAATCATCTTCGACGACGAGAATTCTTCCTTTTGCCATTTCGGCGCCTCCGTGAATCAGTCCCGTGTGACACGGTTCCGGTGTGCCACGCGCTTCTGTCTGTTTGCGTTTGTCCGACTCAGGCGATTTTGAAAATTGCGCCTGATTAGCGTCGAACTAACTGAAGCTATTGATGTACGACACACCCTCTCCCCCCTCCCCCTCTCCCGCCCAGCGGGAAAGGGGGAGCCGGAGTGTAACGACGGCGGGGGTGAGGGGTTTAGCGCCACTTATCTGAAAGTTTCAGTGAGTTCGTCATTCCAAGTAACCGAAGGTCATGAGGAATCCCTGCTGCAGTGCATGGAAGTGTTTCGGCTCGGCGATAAACCATAAGGTCCAGGGTGGCTACGGCGCCCGACACGCTACCGGCGGTAGAACCACCGCAGGGCTTCCTCGATAAGTCGGCCAGAAATTGCAATTGCGCGTCGTGTGTATCATAGGGGGAATCCCCAATAACGCCTATGAGTAATCGGTCTTGGTGGCGGCGATTAAATGCCGGCCTCCGCCACCCGAACGGCGGCGCGCTGCCGGATGCGGTCAATGTTGGCCTCCGGCACGGGTTTTTCAAAAGAGCGCAGCCCCCCCAACCGAAATCCGTGCCGCCGGGCCAGCCCGGCAATGGTTTCGACCTGCTCGAGCGTAATTTGCTTGCCCAGTGTAAAGGATTCCCAGCGCTTTTCCATGGCCAGCACCATCGTCTCGGCCATGCAGGCATAGGCCATCGCCGGAGGGAACCCGAAATTGAAGTTGAAATTAACCTTGCCCGGCACGCGCACCATGCCGCCGTCGATCACCAGCACGTCCGGGCGCTCCACCGCCACCCGCTTGGACACATCGCGCGGTCGCGCCACGTCGCATACCACAGCGCCCGGTTGCAGGTGTTCGGGTTCGATGATCGCGTCGATGGCGTTCGAAACGCTGATGACGAGATCGGCCTGCGATAGCGCCTGCATGTCGGTGGACACGCGCACCTCTATGTCGCACGCCGCTTGCACGCGCGCATGCGCTGCGCGCAGCGGCGCTTCGGTCCGTCCCACGAGCACCAATCGCGCCACGCGCCGCCCGAGCAGTTGCGCGCATACGGAGCCGATTGCGCCGCCGGCACCCACCACGGCCGCCCGGGCGCGTTGCAGGTCGATGCCCATCTTGGCGGCGCCGGCCAGTATCGCTTCCACCGCCAACGCCACAGTGTATGAATCGCCCGTCGTGACCGGAATGCGCAGCCGGCGCGCGATGGTGAGACCGCCATCGCCCACCACAGATGTGAATGCGCCCAGCCCCAGCACTTGCGCGCCGAGCTTCTCTGCCAGCCGCCCGGTCTGAACGATCTTGCGGTACACGGTCGGCGGCGGCAATGTGAGCATTCGGCGCGGCGTGTACGGACATGCGACGAACCAGCCCTTGATGCGCTGGCCGGTGGCCTCAGACTGGATGCCCTCGATCTGAGAAATGTAGACCGGTGGGAAATACGTCGAAAAGAAGTCGATCTGGCGCTCGCTCAGCAGCTTGCCCAGCAGCGGATATTTGCGGCTCACGTCCCGTTTGGGGTCGATCGGGTGAATGATGAACGCGAAGGTGGACGGCGCTGCAGCAGCGGCTACCAAGAGAGCTCGACCTCCTCACCTGCCCGATGATAGAGTCGCTGGTGCAGGTGCCCAATATGCGATTTATGGTGATCGCTGTCTTCGTAATATACGTTCTTGTCGATCACGCGACGCTCCGGCGAGGCGAACAACACCACATCCGATTCGATCATCCGGGCGGGGTAGATGACAAGCCCACTTCCAATGCGGCAATTATGCCCCACCACTCCCCCGAGCACGTCACGATTGGCGAGCTTGAGTTCGCCGCTGCCTGTGGCGGCGCGAATCGGCGTGGGGATGAGGTTGTAATCTGTGAAGGTATTACCCGCGCCGATGAATGTGTTGCGGCCAATCACGCACATTTGCAGGCACGTGTTTTGCGCCACCATTGAATTCTCCATCAGCGTGGTCATGAAGAGCGATGATCGGAACGGCAGGAAACTGCCGTCGCCCACGACGCTGAGCATGACCTGACAGCCCTGGGAGATGTTCACGTTGCTGCCGATCACGCAATTGTCGATCACGGCGCCCGCGCCGATGGTGACGTTGTCTCCGATGGTGGTCGGCCCGTGGATGATGGCAGTGGGATCGATGGTGCAGCCGCGCCCGATCTGGACGAGTTCGGAGCAATCCAGCACCTGCTTTAGCTCCACCAGGCTGCGCCAGAACAGTTTGAGTGTGTAGCCGAGCTCGGTCGCCAGTCGATGTTCTGCCCGCGCGCCGCGGGCGAATAGGCCGAAGGCGACATCTGCGAGGAATATGTGCACCCAGCTCTCGATCGACATTAACGCCCGCAGCGGTACCTGGAAGAGCAAGTCGCCCTGATCGGTTGCCATGTAACTCGGCACCCAGTAGTAGCCGACTTCCCGCGCCTGCAAGTCGATGACGAGTGGTTCTGCAGCAGGCGTAGGTCCTTCTGGGAAGTACCACAGGTCCGCCAAAAACAGTTCTTTGTCGGTTTCGCTTGGCGTAAACATCTCCGCCAGCGGTAATGCATGTTCCCGGAAGGCGCTGTCTTGAAGTGTGAAAGCTGCTCGCCGAGGCTGGCCGGAAGCAATGGCCTCCTGCAGGAATGCATCGATATAACCCTGATCGAAGAAAAGGTTGTCGGCGAAAACGACCTGTTCCACACGGTCGCCGGGACCGGACGGGATGGTCTCGTAGGAGCCGGGCGCCCGGACTTCGATCTCTTCCGATGTATAGCGCGCGAGCAGATCGCGCTGGTGCAGCCATAGCGGCTTGTTCAGCACGCGCAGGTCTCGCGCGGGTTCATTGAACGGCGCGACGTGGCGGTCGTGGTGAAGCAGTACTTTTCGCATGTCCGGTCAGTCTGTTCGGGGCCGCCGGCGGGAGGTAAAAACCGCAGCCTGAACGGCCGGCGGCTGACAGTTCAATAGTAACTCAAATAGCAGCGCCGTGCCACCGCACGAGCTATGGGGAATGGGTTGGATGAAAGTCAGTCCAGCGGCTGTTTGTCGATTTCGATGGTGCAAGTGTCGTCGCCGCGGGCGATGCACTGCGTTTCTTCGACGTTGAAATTTTTTCCACCGCTGACCCAGTAGAGCGATTCCTGCAGAATCCCCACCGCCAGATAGCAACACGGCGCATCCGTCTGCCGCTGCCAGCAGACCGGGCAGCGCTCGATAGCCCAGATAACCCGCTCGCCCCGTTCGGACAGGGTCACCGACTGGTCGGTGTACTTGTTGAAGACATCGGCGAATACGTCCGCGCCGACTTTCAGCTTCATCCCTATCGGCAGCAGCCGGAAGGCCAGGTCAGCGATGCCAAGCACAGGCCCGAATTCCTTCAGCCCGTACTTGAACCCGGCCCGCCCGGCCCGCAGCGCCAGTCCGCGCCCGCCACGGGGGCCGTACATGTCGTCCAACGCCTGCATCATGCGCCCAACTTCGTCGAAGCTAAACCGACGGTCGAAGTTGTTGGGCGGATAATTGTTGACAAGGTGTGAGAGGCTTGCCAGGTTCAGCACGGCATTGACCCCATTGCGGCCCATCACTTCTTCCATGGCCATCAGGATGATGCGACCCATCTTGTTGGGGTAAAAGTACTGGAGCGGCGCGTCGGCTGTGCTAAAGTCCGCCATCAGGATAGACCGTCTCCAACGGTTCTGGTCGGGCGAGGAACTCGCGCACGATGTGCAGGAATTCGTCTGGTTGGTCGAGCATCGGGAAATGGCGCGCATTCTGCATGATCTTGATCTTGGCCTGCGGCACGCCGGCCTGAAGCGGTTCGTACTGTTTGGGGTGGACGATGTTATCGCCGCCGCCGTAGATGCCGAGTGTGGGCACGCCGATCTCGTGCAGCCGCGGGCGCAGATCGGTGCGGCGTAGCGATGCAATGCTAAATAAGAACGATTCCAGCGTCGTGCGCGACAGGTCGCGCTCCTGCATGTTATACCACTCTCGCGCCGGCGTGGTAATGAGCGGCGCGAACAAGCGCAGTCCCAGGCGCAGCGCGCCGGGCACGTTATGCGCCAGGAACGCGGCCGGGCGGTAGCCAGCCAACCGCAACAGCGGGCTGAGCGCTCCACCCACAATCGGCGCACCGACCACGATGACTTTCGACACACGTTCCGGGAAGCGGATGGCCACGCTCAGGCTAACCGTGCCGCCCATGCTATGCCCGACAAGGGGCGCGCGGGTGATGCCGAGCTGTTCCATGAACTGTTCCACCAGCGAGACGAAGTCGTCGACGGTGAACTGCGGATGCTTCTTGCCGGATTCGCCGAAGCCCCAGAAATCCAGCGCGTACGTCCGAAACGCCGTGCCCAGGTTGGCCATGGCATATTGCCAGATGCCCCACGAGCCCAGCCAGCCGTGCAGCAGTATGACCGGTGGGCCCTGCCCGAACGATTCGTAATGGACGATGCCCTGATCGGTGACGATTGAACTCAATTGCGAATCCTGAAGCCGTCCGGCACGGCTCGTGGAAGCAGCCGACCACGCAACGGTGTCCGGACCTCAGGCTTCTTCGACCTCCAACTCCTCCAGGATGGAGTAGAGTAACTCGAGCAGCACGTTGCTCACGCTGTCACGCTCGAGTGCGACACACGGGAGCAGCTTCACATTCTCGTCGAGTCGCAACGCGATGCGCAGGTCGTCCACCTCCCAGGCATCGTCAAGGTCTTGCTTGTTGGCCGCAACTACGTAGGGGGTCGGGGCGTAGGCGCGGAATGTTTCGAGGATATTCTTCGCTTCGCGGAATGTTTCCGGTCGGGAACTGTCCACCAGGACGACGAAGCCCAGCATCCCTTCGGACAGAATCTCCCACATGAAATCGAACCGCTTCTGGCCGGGGGTGCCGAACAGATAGAGGATCAAGTCTGAGTCTACTGTAATGCGCCCGAAGTCCATTGCCACGGTAGTAGACTGCTTGATGGCCTCCGCTTCGGTTGAGATCTTGCGTTCGGTCTTGACCACGTCGATCTCGCTGATAGACGCAATGAATTGTGTCTTCCCCGAACTGAAAGGCCCGGTGACGACCATTTTTACAGTCTGCATGCCCCTCTAATCCTCTGCGGCTGCGAAAACTTCCAAATCAATCACCAACACATGCGCGCGCCGGCGTGCAATGCTACGACAATGACCGGATACGGTTGATGAGACGGTTGACGATTGAGCGCTGCTCTTCGGCAGCTTTACCGGTGAGTTTGCGGCGTTGTGGCGTGCCTTTGGGTGGCGCCATCCCCGGCGGGCGGACAAGCTGTACAAGCCCCGCTTGCAGCAGGCCATACACGATGCGGCGCACCTCCAGGTCGCTCATATTGTTGGCCTTTGCAATCTGGCGGATGGAATTCTTGGGGTTCACATACGAGACGATGCGCCACTCTTCAACGCTCAGGTTCACATTGCGTAGTTTGGCGTCCGGCCGGTCGGTAAACTTCAGGGCGAGGTCCAGGTTCGGGATTTCGTCTTGCAACTGTTCCCACTCGCGCAGTTGGCGCGAACCTTCCATGATGACGTTTTCGAGATCAATTGGAACAGTGATACGATCATCGCTCGGTAACACGTTGGCCTCGAAGCGGAACATGCCTTCCACCCACGTGAAGAGCCGGTAGACAATATCGAGAATGTGCTGGCGCAGGCTCTGGATGATTTCCTGCTGTGTCACATACCCGGCGTTGATGAGCAGCAGGCCCAACTCTTTGTCGCTGGCGACTTCGGCGCGGGCGCGCAGCGCTCTGGCCTGTTCGTCGGTGAGCTTGCCGGAACGCCGCAGCACCGAAGTCAGGTTGCCGTCCTCCTGTCCCGTCTGCGCGTAGATCAGCTTGCCTTCGTGGAACGCCATCTGCGCAGCCTCCATCGGTCCCTCGATGGTAAGCGTGCCGGTTTTGTGGGCGAGATTGATCAGGTTAAGCAGTTGCGTGGTACTAAAATCACGCAGATTGCCTTTGAGTGCCATGCATGCCTCGGCGGGTTGAAGCTTGCGGATTATACCCGAACAAAAATCGGAAGCAAAACATCAATGGCTATAGCCGAACGATCGGCGCGCAATTTCTATCGGGCCGGACTGGCCCTGCTCGCCTTCGCAGCCGCCTGCAGCGCGGAACGCACAGCGCTGCCGGGGTCTCCAACGATTGCTGCAGCTACGCCGGCGGCAGCGCATACGACCGCCGCGGAGTCGCTCCCGCCCGTCGCACGCGACACACCCGCGGTG
>JBHHUI010000001.1:0-21046 GCA_046753805.1 Anaerolineales bacterium | reverse complement strand
AGCGCGCGCTGGAATGCCGGGTGCCGCCCGAGCGGGTCCGCGTCGTCGGGTTGCCGGTGGCGCGCAAATTTAGCCGGCCCATCGCATCGCGCGAGGCCGTGCGCGCCGAACTGGGCTGGCTGCCGGATGCGCCGGCGGTGCTGCTCGTGGGCGGCGGCTCCGGGATGGGGCCGTTGGGAGCGATTGCCCGGCGATTGGCTGCCTCGGGTTTGCCCATTCAGATCGCCGTGGTGTGCGGGCGCAACGGCGCGTTGCGCGCCGAGCTGGAAGCAGAATCGTGGCCGCTGCCCGTACATGTGTATGGCTACGTCCACAATATGCCTGAATTGATGACGGCGTCGGACATGGTCGTGACCAAGGCCGGCCCCTCCAGCATTATGGAGGCGTTACATTGCGGCCGGCCGCTTGTTTTGAGCGGCGCGATCCCGGGTCAGGAAGATGGCAATATTCAATATGTGCTGGAAAAAGGATGCGGCCTGTGGGCGCCCGGCCCGGCCCGGGTTGTAGATGCCGTGGCCCGTCTGACGAACGGGTCGGGAGGTGAGCTTGCCCGCATGGCAGCGCGGGCGGTCGGACTCGCGAAACCTGACGCCGCCCGCGCGATTGCGCAACATATCGGCGGGTTGATGGCGCAGGTTCGAGTAGAATCGACGCCCGGCTGTCAATAATGGCAAGCCTCGAGATCTGCGCGGGAATTTATTGCTACACGATTGTAGTTATGTTGCTAAACAGATTCCCGGTTCCTTGGCCAAAGAAGAGTACCAGTGCAAGCACCAATATGGCGACGATGACGATGAGGAGGCCGTATTCAAGTAACCCCTGGCCTACTTCGCGCGGATGATTCAAGAGTGACCCTCCTTCAGAACGTGAACGCGCCGTTGCGCAACAGGTTGGAAAAGTCAGCCCACGCCGGTTACTGTATTATGAAAGAGGACTTTTCGCAACAAAAGCACGTGCGATCCGTGAAAAGTGGCTTGACATGACTGCTATTGCGCAATCGCAGCATCCCGAGGCCGGCCTACGTCCGATGGATGTACGCCGCGATCTCGGTGAGGTCGCGGCGCTGATCGAAATCTGCTTCGGCGATCAGTTGGACGGCGGCGGTCGCGCTGCGGTGCGCGAGAAAAAGGCGCTCAGCCAGTACGGGCCGTTGCTCGGGTTGTTCGGCGGGCTGCTGAAGCATGTGCCCGGCTGGCACCTGGGATTTGTCTGGATGGAAGATGGTCGCCTGGTAGGTAATGTCGGCCTGCAGCCCTCGCCGGCAAACCGGGCGGAGTGGCTCATTGCAAATGTCGCCGTACACCCGGACTATCGCCGGCTGGGCATCGCCCGCCGGCTGATGCGCGCCGCCATTGAAATGGCTGCAAATCAGGGGGGGCGCGCGGCCCTGCTCCAGGTTGATAATGACAACGAGGGCGCGCGCCGCCTCTATGACGAATTGGACTTTGACTCGATTGCAACGTACACACACTGGGAACGTCGGGTGCGCCAGACCCCGCCGCTGCTCGGAAGCGCGTATCCGACAGCAAGGCTGGCCGCTCGGCAAGACGCCCGCGCGGTTTTTGATCTGCTCCAGGTTGCCCGTCCCTATGGCCTGGCGTGGACGCAACCGTTGGATATGCGCAACCTCCGCCCGTCGTTTTATCGTTGGCTTAACAACACGGTCAACGGACGACGTGAGGAACAGTGGCTTTTAGGCCCGGCTGCGTCGCCGGACGGCTGGATGTGTCTCCAGTTTAACCTGGGGCGCGCGGACCGGATCGCGTTGGTCGCGCGTGCGGCGTCCGGGGCGCAGCGCGAGCGCGTCGAGCGCGCCCTGCTCGTCCGCGGCCTGCGCCGGTTCGGACGGCGGCCCTGGCCGGTACGGATCGAACATCCGGCCGGTCGTTCAGACGCACTGTTTGAGGAATACCGGTTCCAGCCGCTGCGCACGCTGCGCTGGATGCGGCTCGCGCTGTAGCTGCGGATTTCGACGCCAAGCTGCGAAGCCGCAAAGGATTGGGATGGACTTTATGGCTGCCCGCTGTGGAATCGTGTATGATTCACCGAAACAATCAACGAGCCACTGACTGCGGCTAGTATGCAGGTGGACGCATGGAATATCGCGATTATTACGAAGTGCTCGGGGTTCCCCGCAGCGCAAGTGAAAAAGAAATTAAAAAGGCCTACCGCGCGCTTGCGCGCAAGTACCACCCAGACGTGAACCAGGGCGACGCCAAAGCCGAAGCTCGCTTCAAGGAGATCAACGAGGCGTACGAGGTGCTTGGCGACGAAGACAAACGCGCCAAATACGATCAGCTTGGCGCAAGTTGGTACCAGTACCAGGCTCGCGGCGGCGACCCACGCGGCTTCGACTGGTCGCAGTGGACCGGCGGCGGACGCGGCGCTTCAGATTTTGGCGATATTTTCGGCGGCGCAAGCGGCGGTTTTTCCGATTTCTTCAACGTCATATTCGGAATGAGCGGCGGGCACGGCGGTGTGGCCGGGCAGCGCGGACAGGACATTACACACGAAGTCTCCATTTCGTTGGAAGAGGCTTTCGTCGGCACCACGCGCCGCCTGCGCAAGGAGGGCCGCCAGCTTGACGTGAAGATTCCACCCGGCGCGAAGACCGGTACGCGCGTGCGCGTGGCGGGCGAAGGCGGCGCCGGGTTCAACGCGAAGTCGGGCGATCTGTATCTGCGCATCAAAGTGCGCAAGCATGAGAAATTCGAGCGCCGGGGAGACGACCTGTACCACACGCTGCCCGTCGATCTGTACACCGCCGTTCTGGGCGGCAAGGTTACAGTGGCAACTCTAAACGGAAACGTGGAGTTGAAAATCCCGCCCGAGAGCCAGAACGGCCAGACCCTGCGCCTGCGCGGCAAGGGGATGCCCAACCTCAAACATGCCGACCAGCGCGGCGATCTATACGTCCGGCTATCCGTGCAACTCCCCAAAGGCCTGTCGGACGAGCAACGCAAGCTATTTGAACAACTGGCCGCCACGAGCAAATCCTGACTCGAGGACCCCGCAGCCGCTTGCCCGCCGCGTGCGTCCAACCGATCCCATGCGCAACCGGAATTTGGCGAAACAGGCGGCAATGCGTCTGAGCATCCTGCTGGCGCTGGCGCTTGTGGGCAGCACTGCGTGCAGCCTATTGTCCGGCGGCGGGTCGCCTCCGACGCAGGTCGTAACGCTGCCGGAGTTCTCGACCCCCACGCTTACGCCGCCGCCCCCGGCCACACCAGCCGCTTCGCCGACGGTCGCTCCCGTAGCCCTCCCCACACTTGCACTGCCCACCTCGACCCCAATCGTAATTTCCGACGACGAAATATACGCCGAAATCTACAGGCGCATCAACCCGGCTGTGGTTTCTATTCTGATCCACGATTCGTTCGGCCAGCCCGCCGGGCAGGGGACCGGATTCGTGATCGACGCCGCCGGGCACATTGTCACGAACCAGCACGTGGTCGCGGAGGCCGTCTCCATCGAAGTCACATTCCCCAGCGGCGATAAGGTTTGGGCGCAACTGCGCGGAACGGACGCCGCCGCCGACCTGGCGGTGGTGCAAGTGCCGTCTTTGCCGCCGGGGGTCGCGCCGGTTGTGCTGGCCGATTCTGACCAGGTGGCCGTCGGGCAGCGCGTCATCGCCATCGGCAACCCTTTTGGTTTTGAGGGCACTATCACGGCGGGTATTGTGAGTGGCCTGGGGCGAGTGTTGCAGAGCGAAGCTGTCGCGCCCGGCGGGGGCAGCTTTTCCGCGCCCGACGTGATCCAGACCGACGCCGCCATCAATCCGGGAAATTCCGGCGGGCCGCTCATCAACATGGATGGGCAGGTTATCGGCGTCAACAAGGCGATATTTTCCGAGACCGGCGTCAACTCGGGTGTTGGTTTCGCCATTGCGTCGAATACGGTGCAGCGGATTGTGCCGAGCCTGATTGCGAACGGCTCGTATAGCTATCCGTATCTGGGGCTGACTAGCCGGAGCGACCTGACGCTGGCCGAAATCGAAGCGTTGGGTTTGCCGTCGGCGGCCGGCGTGTATGTAATCTCGACTGTGGCCGGCGGCCCGGCCGATCAGGCTGGCTTGCGCGGCGGCGGTGCCGATGCCAGCGGGCTGCCGACGGGCGGCGACTTTATTGTCGCCATTGATGGCTTGCGTGTGCGTGACTTTTCGGAGATGTTGAGCTATCTCGTCAATCACACGGATGTCGGACAGGTGGTCGCGGTCACCGTGGTGCGCGACGGCGAACAAATGGATATCCCGGTTACACTTGGGGCGCGCCCCTGATGTTACGCTGCGGTGGGATATGTAGCCTGGCCAGCAGCCGGTTTTGGGCGCAATGGTACAATGATTTCGCCCGGCCACACCGGTTCGCGCGCTACCTCGGATGATTAATTGAATGCAATCTGATGACAGCCAGCTGATCGCCCGGCTGCAGGCCGGCGATCTGGACGCGCTGGGGGAACTCTACGACCGTTATCGGCTGCTGGTCTATCGAACAGCCCTGAGTGTAGTGCGCAATCCGGATTCGGCGGAAGATATCACGCAGGATGTCTTTCTGCGCCTGTATGATTACTCGAGCCGGGTCGATCGCTCTCGCCCCCTGCCGCCCTGGCTTTACCGCGTGACGGTGAACTTTGCGTATACCTGGTCCACGCGCCGGAAGCGCTGGGGTACCCGGGTGGGCAGCTGGCTGGGACGGCTATTTGAGACTGGGCGCCTCGGTCCGGAGCAGACGGTGGAGCAGCACGATGAGCTCCGCGCGCTGCAGGCCGCCGTCGATAACCTGCCTCTCAATCAGCGCATCGTCGTCGTGCTGTATTATCAGCAGGGCCTGAACTTGCAGGCCATCGCGGAAATCTTGGAGCGGCCGGTTGGCACCGTGAAATCACGCCTGCACTACGGGCGCGAGAACCTGCGCCGCTCGCTATCAAATGAGACCGGCGCCGGCGCCGTCGCTTACGAATTCACCTGAGCCCTGCCCCACCAACTTTTAGACTCGGAAGTTTTCGCCCCACGCGTGAACCTGAATCGAATTCATGCTGCTGCCGGGCGTTGGATGGTGCGACGCTGTCCACCCGGACGAAGAGGCTGCTCCGCTCGTTACGGCAGCATATTGGTCGCACTGGCCTGGACGCTGGCGGCCTGCGGGACCAGCGAGCCGGCCACAGCGGTCGTGACCGTCCCGGTTGCTGACGACGCGATTCAACAGGCAGCCGAGACTGCGACGCTGCCTACAAGTAGCCCGCAACCGTCGGCTGTTCCCCCGACAGTTGCGCCCACCGCTGCGCCGCCGCGTGTGCTCGTGGTGTGCCTGGCGGAGGAACCCGAGTCGCTCTACGTCTTCGCGGAAGCCGGGCAGCCCTGGCGTCACGTTCAGGAGGCGCTCCGGGATGGGCCGATCGACCAGCGGTCATACGAATACCAACCTGTCATCCTGGAAAAACTGCCGCACTGGGAGGACGGCGACGTGCAGTTGGAGACCACACGCGTCGCTCCGGGCGAGGTAGTTGCATCCACAACCGGCGAACTGGTGCGGCTCGAAGGCGGCGTCACCTATTGGACGCCCGACCTGACGGCGGCTGTGGCGGAAGCCGACGAGACGATTACCACAATCCAGATGAAGGTCACGTTCCGCTTGTTGCCGAATGTGCGCTGGTCGGACGGCGAGCCGTTGACGGCCGCCGATTCCGTGTTTGGGTTTCAGATATTGCAAAGCGACGACACGCGCGCGCCGGACAAATACGTCGTGCGGCGTACGGAGCGCTACGAAGCGGTGGACGATCTCACCGCGCGGTGGACGGCTGTGGCCGGTTTTCTCGACCCAACCTATTTCCTGAATTTCTTCGAACCCCTGCCGGCGCACGCATACGGCCATATGACGGCCGCCGACCTCGCCGTAGCCGACCTGTCCAACCGGGCGCCGCTGGGATGGGGCGCGTTCCGGATTGCAGAATGGTCAGCCGGGCAGCACATCCGGCTCGTTCCGAACGAGCATTATTTCCGCGCGGCGGAAGGACTGCCGCAACTTGATGAGGTTGTTTTCGTGTTTGCCGAGGCGGAGGACGAGGCCCTGCGGCGTGTGCTGGATGGCGAATGCGACGCCGCCGTGCGCAACGAATGGGGCGCGTGGGAACCAAACGGCGCAGCCATTCTAGATGTCATGGCCGCCGGGCAGCTCGGGACACACCTGTTGCCGGGGCCGCTGCTGGAGCATCTCGACTTCGGCATTGCGCCCGACGAGTCGTATTTCCGTTCGGCCGGGAGCGGGCTCTTCGACTCGGTCGACGTCCGCCGGGCGCTGGCGTACTGTCTGGACCGGCAGGCGCTGGCAGACGCCGTCCAGTGGGGCCAGGGCATCGTCGCGCAAAGTTATACGCCGCCAAACCATCCGCTCAGTGTGGCGGGCGACATCCGGACCTATCCATTCGACCCGCAGCAGGGACGGGACATTCTGGCCGAGGCCGGATGGGTGGACACAAACGGGGACGGCCTGCGCGACCAGGCCGGGCGCTCGCTCGTGGTGCGTTATGCCGTCAACTATCCAGACGATGTTGTGGGTGCAATGCGGCAGCAGGTTGCCGAATTCGTGCAGACCGGGCTGCGTGAGGCTTGCGGGATTGGGGTTGAAATCGAACCACTCTCCGTCTCGGAGATGTACTCCGAATGGCCGGTGTCGGTTGTGTTTGGGCGCGAGTTCGACCTGGCGCAGTATGCCTGGCTGTTGCCCGGCGCGCCGCGCTGTGACCTGTACACCACGGCCGAAATTCCGCGTGAAGGGTACGTGTTCGGTGCGAATGCCGGCGGCTATTCCCGCGCCGACTTTGATGCTGCCTGTGCGACCGCATTGGAAGGTCGCGCCCGTTCCGCCGTGGCGGAGGCGCACCAGACCGCGCAGCGCATATTTGCCGACGATTTGCCCAGCCTGCCATTGTTCTTCCGACTGCGCCTCGGCGTCGCCCGGCCCGAACTGGACGGCTTCGTGCTTGACCCGACACAACCCTCGCCGTTATGGAATATCGAAGCGTTCAGCCTGCGGAATGAATAGGATTCCATGACGCCTCCGAGGTCTCGCCGGGCGTCTGCGGGCGATTTCTGAAACCTGCGTGACAGTCTCGTCGCGCGCCATGGAATAGAATCATCTTCGTGGACCGCGACAATCCTTCGGGCACGTCGACGCTCGCGCGCTTGGGCGCAACCGCGCGGTTGTGCTTGCGCCGGCCGCAGATAGACGACGCCGGTACGCTGGCCCCCATGATCAACCTCGCGGGACGCTACGGGCTGCTTGCCTTTGTTGCCGCGGCCTGCACCGCTGTTCCGTCGCCGCCGACCTCCACGCCGCGCACGGATACGCCGCCGGCCCCGACTTCCACCCAGGTTGTTCCCGACCCGACCCGTACACACGTGACGCTGCCGGCGGCCACCGCGGCCGCCACGCACGCGCCCGTCAACGCCGCATCAACCGGATGCGACAATCCGCTGCCGGCGACGCGGCGGTTTGGCGTGGCCGAGTGGCCCGATACCAACTTTTGCCGCCATAGCGCGCCCTACGAAGAGATTGTCGGCGGCGGGCCGGGGCGCGACGGCATTCCAGCGCTCGACCAGCCCATCTTCGACAACACCGCGCGCGCCGCCGAGTGGCTGCAGGATCAGGAACCAGTGCTGCTGTTCGTCCACAACGGGGACGCGCGCGCTTATCCACTGCAGGTCATGATCTGGCACGAGATTGTCAACGATGAGGTCGGCGGGCTTCCGGTGGCGGTTACTTACTGCCCGCTGTGCAATTCGGGCGTGGTGTTCGCGCGCACGGTGGACGGAGCCGTGCTCGATTTCGGCGTGTCCGGCCAGTTGCGTAACTCTGACCTGATTATGTTCGACCGCCAGACCGCATCGTGGTGGCAGCAGTTTACCGGCGAGGCGATTGTGGGCGACCTGACCGGCGCGCGGCTCGAACTGCTGCCTTCGGCGCTGGCGGCGTGGAGCGATTTCAGGGATCAATATCCCGTTGGACGCGTGCTGTCGCTCGACACTGGTTACGAGGACATTCCCTACGGCGAGAACCCATATTTCGCTTATGATTCGATGACCAACCCCAACCCATACGGTTTCGTGGGGGAGTGGGACGCGCGGTTGCATCCCAAGGCGCGCGTGGCTGCTGTTGAAATTGAAGGTCACGCACTGGCCTACCCGCTTGACGTGCTCGCAGAGGTGCGGGTGGTGAATGACGAACTCGCGGGCGCGCCGCTTGTCGTGTTTTGGAAGGCCGGCGCGGCCTCCGCGCTCTATGCGGGACAGGTGGCGGATGGCAAACTCGTCGGGTCGTCGGCGGTGTTTGAGCGCGCCTTCGAAGGCCAGGTGCTGACCTTCCGGTGGGAATCCGAAGCGTTCCGTGATGATCAGACCGGCAGTGTCTGGAACATCTTCGGGCAGGCCACGACGGGCGCGCTAGCAGGCGCGCAGCTCAAACGTATTGCCAGCCACGAGTACCTCTGGTTCGCATGGGCGGCCTTCCAGCCGGACACGGAAATCTATCAGCCGTAGCACCCATTCAGGCATATCGCCGGCCGCCGCGGAGTGCCTGGAGACGGAGGTCCCTGCAGATCCGTTACTGGCCGCATAGAGGCAGCCCGCTGTGTGGGGTTGCTTGTGGCTGACCGGCGCGCGGGAGGGGTATCACAACGCGGCGCTATCCGCCCGGCGGACGGCCCACCACAGGCACGTGGCTGTAATTGCCAACCGCGCCAGCGCCGCTAGCGCGAGTGGGAAGCCGATCCACAGCAGCAGCCGGACAAATGGGGGAGCGCCAGTATTCAAAATCGGGCGCGACGCGGCTAGCCCCAATTGGATGATGGGCAGCAGCAGTCCTAGCACGAAGGCTGCATGCAGGCCCAGCGCGAGCTGCCAGGCAGTCCCCGCCGAAGTCGTCATGCTCGAGGCCAACACGCCGACTGCGCTGCTGTACAGTGTGTCCACGTACAGCCACAGCGACCAGAGCGCGCCGGCGGCGACGAGCAGCGCCAGGTACTGCGTAGCCTGCCCCGCCGAGTTTCCCAGAAAGGCCCATTGCGGCGCAAATGCAAACAGGGCCATCAAGCCCATCCCGAACGTAAAGGCGCGCAACCCGGCCACCGTAAGCAACGCTTCGCGGGTGTGTTCGAAAAGCGCTAGCAGCTTGCCTGTGAGGATGGCGGCGGGCGACAGGGCGGAAATCTGCAATAAATCCCAGGTATGCAGCTCGCATTCTTCGGCTATGAACATGGCGGCCCGCTGGGTCGCCAATCCATACAGAAGCACACTGAGCAAAAGCTGGGTGGCGAACGCAAATACGGGGAAGAGCGGGAAGATAAAGAACAGCCCAAGCGTGGGGCACACGCCAAAGAGGAGAATCGCCAGCAGCAGACGGCGGTCGACAAACTGCCAGCCACGGTGGCTGTGCCAGCGCCGCAGCTCGCGCACGACGATCGCCTGCGCCGGTTTGGGCGTGCACACCCAACGCGGCGCGACGGCTCCCTGTCCACGAGGCGATACAATCGGCGAGGCCTCGCCGGCTGCGACCGGGAACCGGCGCTTGATGGGGGCATGGGGCGGCGGGCGCATGGTCACGCCTATAATTCTATCCCAAGCGCTCGTTTTAATACATTTGAACCGCGCCTATCTGCGGCAAGTATGTTTAAGTGGGCTTAATGGCACCCCTAGACCATGGAAATCAATCATTGCATACAGACGTGATTCCGGCTAACATTCAGCACTGAAATGGCGCCTCTACTCCAAATTGAGAACCTCGCGACGCGTTTCCGTACCCCGGAAGGCGTCGTGCATGCAGTCAACGGCGTCTCCCTGCATCTGGGCGAAGGCGAGACTCTCGGAATCGTAGGCGAGAGCGGCTGTGGCAAGAGCGTTACGGTACTCTCGCTTTTGCGCCTCGTTGCCACGCCGCCGGGCGAGATCGTTTCGGGCGCGGCCCGGTTCGACGGCCAAGACCTGTTAGCCATGCCGCTGGACGAGATTCGCAAAGTGCGGGGCGCGCAAATCGGCATGGTCTTTCAGGACCCGATGGTCTCGCTCAATCCGGTGTTGACGATCGGCAAGCAATTGACCGAACCGCTCGTGCTCCATTTGGGCATGACCAAAGAACAGGCCAACCAGCGCGCCGTGGAGCTGCTCGCGATGGTTGGCATCCCCATGGCGGAGGGCCGGTTGGATGATTACCCACACCAGTTCTCCGGCGGCATGCGCCAGCGCGTCATGATCGCCATGGCGCTGGCGTGCATGCCCAAAGTGCTCATTGCGGACGAGCCGACTACGGCGCTGGACGTGACCGTTCAAGCCCAGATCATCGAACTGGTCAAGCGGCTCCGCAGCGAACTGGGTATGTCGGTGATCTGGATCACGCACGACCTGGGTATTGTGGCGGGTCTGGCCGACCGCGTCATCGTCATGTATGCTGGTTTTGTGGTGGAAGAAGCGCCGGTGCGGGAGTTGTATGCCAATCCGCAGCATCCTTACACCATGGCCTTGCTCGGCTCATTGCCGCGCATTGACGAAGAGGAAGCCCGCCGTCTGGCAAATATCGAAGGCGCGCCGCCCGACATGCTGGTGGCGCCGGTGGGATGTCCCTTCGCGCCGCGTTGCCAGTTTGTATTTGAAACCTGCTGGGAAAAGAATCCAGCCCTGGCGACGGTCGACCCGGCGCATACAGTCGCGTGTTGGTGGGATGTGAAACAGGGGCTGCCGCGCAATGGCAGGTAATAATGGGACAGATACCATCCTGCGGGTGGAAAACCTTAAGATGCATTTCCCCATCCTGCGCGGCATCTTCCGCCGGCAGGTTGGCACGGTCAAGGCCGTGGATGGCGTGTCTTTTGATGTGCGGCGCGGCGAGACGCTCGGGTTGGTAGGCGAGAGCGGCTGTGGCAAGACCACGACCGGGCGCACCATTCTGCAACTGTACCAGCCGACGGCTGGACACGTGTATTTCAACGGCGAAGACCTGACGCTGCTCAAGGGTGAGGCGCTGCGCGCCACACGGCGGCACTTGCAAATGATCTTTCAGGACCCGCATGCGTCCCTGAACCCGCGCCAGACCGTGGGCAGCATCGTCGGCGAACCGATGAAAGTCCACGGCCTGACGCGCGGCAAGGAGCTGGAATCGCGCGTCGCGCATTTGTTACAGATTTGTGGGTTGGACCCTCAGTTCATGTCGCGCTACCCGCACGAATTCTCGGGCGGGCAGCGCCAGCGCATCGGCATTGCCCGGGCGCTGGCGGTGGACCCCGCGCTCATTGTTTGCGACGAGCCGATCTCGGCGCTCGACGTGTCCATTCAAGCGCAGATCATCAATCTGCTCGAAGACCTGCAAGAGGAATTCGGCCTCACCTATTTATTCATCGCGCACGACCTGAGCATGGTGCGTCACATCTCGGACCGGGTCGCGGTGATGTACTTGGGGCATATTGTGGAATTGGCCGATCGCAAAGCCATCTACACCAATCCACTGCATCCGTACACCGTGGCGTTGCTTTCGGCCGTGCCGGTGCCGGACCCGGTGGTGGAAGAATCCCGCCGGCGCATTGTGTTGACCGGCGATGTGCCGAGCCCGGCCGACCCGCCGGCGGGTTGTCCATTCAACACGCGTTGCCCGCTCGCCATCGATATTTGCCGGCTGGAGAATCCGGCCTTCGTCGAGGTGCGCGCCGGGCACTTTGCCGCTTGTCATCGCATTGACGAAGCCGGCGCCGGAGCGGGGCTGCCGCCGGTTGAAGTTGCGTTATGAGAACTCCGATGTCCTCAAGACCTCGCGGTCTGTTTTCGCAAGGAGGTGATTGCAGCGACGCCTATAACCATAGCGTAGTTCACCATTTGGGAGAAAACCGAGTTTGATTTTGGATGGAGGAGAATCCATGCTTAAGAAGAATCGAATCACCCTGACGTTTACTCTTGTCATGCTGGCCAGCCTTGTACTGGCAGCGTGCGCGCCGGCCGGTCCCAGCGAGGACGAAGTCGCCGCGTTGGAAGCGCAGCTTGCCAATGCCGAGGCGACCGCCTCCGCGGCGCAAACCGCTGCGGAGGAAGCCGCCCAAGCCGGCGCCAGCGAGGAGGAAATCGCTAACCTGCAGGCGCAGTTAGACGCGGCGCAAGCTGCGGCGGAAGAAGCGCAGGCGGCCGCCGACGCCGCTGCCGCGGAGGCTGCAGCCGCCGCCGAAGAAGAAGCCGCGCCGGTTGAATTCAACGATCCCGACCCGAATACGTTCGTCCATGTGACCTTTGGCGACTCCGACACGCTCGACCCGGCGCTCGCGTACGATACCGCCAGCGCCCATGCGATCCGTCAGGTCTATGACACGCTCGTCTGGTTCAACCGCGAGGATGCGACATCGTTCGTTCCGCTGCTGGCCGACTCCTGGGAAATCTCGGCTGACGGCCTGACTTACACCTTCCACATCCGGGAGGGCGTCACCTTCCATGAGGGCCAAACCCTCGAGGCCTCCGACGCCGCTTACAGCTTCCAGCGCGGCCTGCTGCAGTCCGACCCCAACGGCCCGCAGTGGCTGCTGACGGAGCCGTTCTTGGGCGCTGGCACGTTTGACATCGCCGAACTTGTCGACCCCGACGCGAGCGGCGACCCCGAGGCGCTGGCAGCCGCCGACCCGGACGCTTTGCTGGCAGCCTGTGAAACGGTCACCAGTGCGATAACGGCTGACGACGCGAGCGGCACGTTGACCTTCAACCTGGTGCAGCCTTGGGGCCCGCTCATGGCAACGCTCGTCGGCAACTGGGGCAGCATCCTGGATAAGGATTGGGCGATTGAGAACGGCGCCTGGGACGGCGATTGCGCCAACTGGGTGAACTGGTATGCGCCCGGCGCCGAAATCGCCAATGCCGAGCAGATCGGCGCGATCACCAATGGCACGGGCCCGTTCAAGCTCGAGTCGTGGACGCCGAACGAGGAGATGGTGTTCGTACGCAACGACGACTACTGGCAAACTGAGCCGCTCTACGAAGGCGGCCACAGCGGCCCGGCGGCGTTCGAGCGCTACATCATCCGTATCATCCCCGAGTTCGGAACGGCCTACGCGACGTTGCAGGCCGGCGATGCGGACTACATCACCGTCAACACCGCCGACTGGCCACAGGCTGATACGCTGGTCGGCGAGGATTGCGACTATCAGACGGGTTCCTGTGAAGTGGTCGGCGACGGCGTCGCGCAGCGCTGGGCTGGTATGCCCCGCCCTGCCCGCACCGACATCTTCATGAACTTCAATGTAAACAATGAAGGTGGCAATCCCTATATCGGCAGTGGGCAGTTGGACGGCGAGGGGGTCAACCCCGAGTTCTTCGGCGACAAGGAAGTCCGCCTGGCGATCGCCACCTGCTTCGACTACGAAACCTACAACCGCGATGCACTGCAGGGCGAGGGCGTCCGCAACAACAGTTCGATCATCACCGACATGCTGGGCTGGAACCCGGATGACCCGGTGATCGAGCAGGACCTGGATGCCTGCGAACAGCACTTCGCAACCGCGTGGGACGGCGTGCTGCCGGAGACCGGTTTCCGCGTTCAGGCGCTCTACAACATCGGCAATACTACGCGCCAGACCGCGGCCCAAATTCTGGCAGTCAATGCGCGGAGCGTGAATTCCGCCGATGAAATCCAGAACCTGGGCGTGCCGTGGCCGACCTACCTGCGCGAGTTCCGCGCCGGGCGGCTGCCGCTGGCTATCTCCGGCTGGCTGGAGGACATCCACGACCCGCACAACTGGGTGCAGCCCTTCACGATCGGCACGTATGCCGGCCGACAGAACATGCCGGACGACATGCGGGCGCAGTTCACGGAATACGTGAACGCCGGCGTGGCCGCGTCCGACCCGGCCGAGCGGCAACAAATCTATGAAGAGTTGAACGCTTTCGACCGCGAGAACCTGCCCACGATCCATCTGTTCCAGGTTCCGGTGCGGCGCTACTTTGCCCGCTGGGTGCAAGGCTTCTACTACAACCCGGCCTACTTCGGCCCGTTCTTCGTGTACGACCTGAGTACGAACTAGCCGAACAAGACCCTCACCCGTTTTGCCCTCTCTCCCACGTCAGTGGGAGAGAGGGTCGGGGTGAGGGATTTTGAGTTCCCCCTATGATCAACTACATCATCCGGCGCTTGCTCATCCTGCCGCTTACGCTCTTTGGCGTCACGGTTCTGATCTTTGCCTTGCTCATGTTTCTCAGTCCGAGCGAACGGGTGGCCCTGTACGTCCGCGACATACCCAAAAACGAAGGCGCCGTCGACGGCATCATCCGGCGCTATGGACTGGACGACCCGATCTACGTGCAGTACTGGCGTTGGCTGGTTGGCAACGTCGATCGCGAGACCGGCGAAATGAAGGGCGGCGTACTGCGCGGCGATCTGGGCTACTCGCGTACCGGATCGCAGGACATCGCCGACATGATCAGGCATCGTTTTCCGGCCACCATGGAGCTGGCTATCCTTGCCATTATTCCAATTATTTTGTTCGGCGTTGGGCTGGGCGTCACAGCGGCTGTCAATCACAATCGCTTAATTGACCATGCCGTGCGCCTGTTCAGCATCGTCGGCTGGTCGCTGCCGACCTTCGTGCTGGCGCTGCTGCTATTGATGATGTTCTACGCCAATCTGGGCTGGTTCCCGCCCGGTCGCCTGTCGGACTGGGCCAACGTGGTGGTGCGTTCGGAAGAGTTCCGAAGCTACACACAACTGATTACAGTGGACTCGCTGCTCAACGGCCGCGTTGACGTCTTTCTGGATGCGCTGCGCCATCTGTTTCTACCAGCGATGTCGCTGGCCATTCTTATCATGGCCATCTTGATGCGCGTGGCGCGCTCGTCCATGCTGGAATCGTTGCGGCAGGAATACGTGACCACGGCGCGCGCCAAGGGGCTGCACGAGCGCACCGTCATTAACAAACATGCGCGTCCCAACGCACTGATCCCCGTGGCAACTTTGAGCGGCCTGCTGCTCTTCGGCCTGCTCAACGGCGTCGTAATCACGGAGACGGTGTTTAACTTCCCGGGCATCGGGCGTTCGCTGGCGACAGCCGCACTGCAGCTTGATATTATCACCGTGCTCGGGCTGACGCTCTTTAACGCCATATTGCTGGTCTTCGCAAATCTGGCGACGGATGTATTGTACGCGTTTATCGACCCGCGTATTCGGTTGGATTGACTCTATGACCGCAGAATCTCAAACAGCTCGATTCCCGACCTCCGGCTTCGGCGAGGTCGTGCGCAAAACCGGCTTCTGGGAGCGCTATCTCGGCAAGGAAGGCGCCCGCGTCGTCCGCGAGTTGATCACCAATCCGCTCTCCGTGTTGGGGTTTGTACTGATTGCCATCTTCGTCTTCATTGCCGTGTTTGCGCCCGTGCTCGCGCCGCCCGCCAATCCAGACCGCCCATTTGAAATCCCACGCGATGGCTTTGGCCCGACACCGCGCGAACCCGGCGCCTCGTGGGATACCTATCAACCGCCGCTGCCATTCTGGTGGCAGCCCATTATGGGTACCGATCAATGGACGCATATTATGGGCACCGTTCCCGGCCAATGGGATATCTGGTACGGCGTTATCTGGGGCACCATCACGGCCTTCCGCGTTGGGCTGATCGTGACCGGCTCTACGCTGGTATTTGGCCTGGTGGTGGGGGCGATATCCGGTTATGCCGGCGGCATGGTGGATGAGGTTTTGCAGCGCATCACGGAGATTTTCCTGGCATTCCCGTTCCTCATCGCGGCATTAACCGTGGCGACCGTGCTCACGCCGATCGTGGGCAAGGGGGTGTCACCGGCCATGCTGTCGCTCATCGCATTCGGTTGGATGACATACGCGCGCTTGATCCGTGGCGACATGCTGTCCATTAAGGAGCGCGATTACGTCATGGCTGCGCGCGTCGTCGGCGTCAAACCACTGGGCATTGTCGTGCGCCATATTCTGCCGAATGCCATCTTTCCAACGCTGGTTGTAGCCTCTTTAAATATGGGCTCGATTGTGGTCACTTTTTCGGCGCTCAGTTTCCTGGGTGTCGGTCCGGAAGTGGGCTATGCCGACTGGGGCACGCTGGTGAGTTTCACGCGCAGCTGGATCCCCCTGCTTGCTACGTACTGGTACATTATTGTGTTCCCCGGTTTACCGCTGATCCTCTTCGTGCTCGGTTGGAACTTTGTGGGCGATGCACTCCGCGACGTGTTAGATCCACGCATGCGGGGCGCGCGCGCCTGATTTTACGGCCCCGGTCTACGAAGTTGTGCCTGGCTTTCGCCCGCTGCCCGGCGCTTTGGTTATTGTGTGAGTTTCTCGGTTGAAAGCGCTTCACCACGAAGATACGAAGGCGCCAGGGTTCTCAACGCCTCTTCTCAATGTTCCTTCGAGTCGTCCCCCGGCGCACTCTTTGCCGGCGGCCTGGACTGGGTGGGGCTGCGCCGACGCGGGCGCAACGTCGCTGCGGCGGGCGTGATAGCGTTGCTGCTGGCGGCCTGCGCGCCGGCGGCGGTTGAAACGGACGCGCCGCCGCCCTCCAGAACCCCGGTAGAAATCGCAGCCATACTCCCGACGGCAGACCGCTTTGCCGTGCCCACGTTACCGGCTGCGCCCACGCCGGCCGACGAAGGCGCGCGTGTCTATACGCTCTATTGCATGGCGTGTCACGGCGACCGGGGGCAGGGGCTTACAGAGGAGTTCCGGAACGCTTGGGGCCTCGAGGAGGCCAACTGCTGGCAATCCAAATGCCATGCCGCCAATCATCCGCCGGATGGGTTCACGTTTCCCAAATACGCGCCGCCCCTCATCGGAGAGAACACGCTGCTGCGCTTTCGAACCGTGCTCGAGCTGTACGATTACGTCAGCGTGAACATGCCCTACCATGCGCCGGGCGCGCTGGCGCCGGAGCAAAACTGGGCGCTGACTGCCTTCTTGGGGCGCGAACACGGCGTCGACGTCGGCGCGCAACCGTTGGAGACGCGGCGCGCGGCCCGGTTGTTGCTGCACCCCGACGCGCAATCTGCGCCTGCTCCCGGCGCGCCGCTCTATGTGTGGGGGACGCTGGTGTTGCTCGTGATAGGCGGCGGGCTAGCCATGGTCGCTTACCGGCGCGCGAATGACTCGGCCGCTACGTAGCAGGATCACGACGGAATACACAGAGGCTGCGCGCATCGACGCTACGGTATGAGTATCGATGACCTGGCAAACACGCAACCGGGTTCTTGGCAAACACAGGCAAGGTCTCGGCACAGCCGGAGACTCTGCGTGATAGCGGTGCTTTTCGGTGTAATCTGTGGTTAGTCCATAGCATATGAAAAACATCTGTCTGTTCGTTGCGCTCGCCGCGCCTTTGCTGGCCGCCTGCGCATCAACGCCGACGCCCAGCACGGAGGCGCACATCGCCTATGAGATGGAGCACGAGAATCTCAATTTTGAGATCTATAGCATCAAGCCCGACGGCACCGGTCGCCAGCGGCTGACCCTCAATCTGTGGGTGGATGTCGACCCGGCCTGGTCGCCCGACCACTCCCAGCTTGCGTTCGCCTCCAATCGCGCCGGGAATTTCGGCATCTATGTCATGCGCGCAGACGGCACCCGCGCCCGGGCGCTCACTGCCAACACCGGCGAAGTCGACGATTTCGCTCCCAACTGGTCGCCGGACGGCAGCCGGATGGTGTTCATATCGTTTCAAGATGAGAATTGGGAGTTGTACGTGATGGACGTTGGCCGAAGCGGCCCCGGCGAGAATTTGACACGCCTTACGTTCAACGATGCAGACGATATCGAGCCGGACTGGTCGTCCGACGGCCGCCGGCTGCTTTTCACATCCATGCGCGATGGAAACTGGGAGATTTACGCGATGGACACGGCGTGTTTTAATCAGCCGGATACCTGTGCGGATCGGTCTGTGCGCCTGACAGACAACGACGCCGAAGACTTCGAACCGCAATGGTCGCCCGATGGCAGTCGCATCACGTGGTTCACCGACCGTGATGGGAACTACGAGATTTATGTGATGGACGCCGACGGCGGCCGGCCGCGCCGCCTGACGGTTGCGCCCGGGGCCGACACCCATCCGTCGTGGTCGCCGGATGGGCAGTTTATCGTGTTTCACTCGACACGCGCGGGCGGAGACCATCTGTTCATCATGAATTCAAACGGCACGGCTCCGACGCAATTGACGTTCGACGACCGCGTTGAGTCCGATGCGGCTTGGCGTCGCTGACGGAGCGTGAGCGCAGTGCGCCGGTTCGTGCGGTCGGGCGCGGCGTTCATCGTGACTGGCGCGCCCGACCGCGCTTATTTAAAATTAATGTGTTGCGCAAATCTTGCTTTCTGTTAGAATCTCGCGGCTCTATGTGGCGATTGAACCATCCTGATGGGCAGTGGGTATATACTCGTAGGCTATACATAGATCATTCGTCATGAATCTCGCCCCAAGCTCCCAGTTGCCCAACCGCGAGACGGAATACGACCGTTTTCTTCGTTTTGCGTTGCGCGCCCGCGTGCGTGGCGCGTTCCCGTCCGAGCAGCTCCGGCAGCGCATTATGACCGCTGCGCGCTGCTGGCAGTGGTCGTCGCCGTTTGCAGCGCCAATGTCGGAGCGCCGGTTGCTCTTTGGCGGCAGCCAGCCATTTCCGTTCCACCCCGGTTACAACGGATTGCATGGGCATGTGATTTATGTCAGTGGGGTGATGGCCCTCTAGGTAGATGAGCCGCTCCTTCTGATGTTTTCTCGCAACGACCAGGCAACGGATGCGGACCTTAAGGAGGTGATGACCAGCGAGACCCATCAGTCAGATGGAGGCGGCGTTCGCGCTGCCCGCATGTAGTACACTTCGAAACCCCGATTACGGAGGAGACACGCATGAATAAGAAATGGACCATTTTTGGCCTCGTCGCGATTGCCGGTCTGATCCTGGCAGCCTGCGGGACCGCCCCGGCGGATACCTCGGCGCAGGACGCGCAGGTCGCCACATTGCAGGCGCAGTTGGACGCCGCCCAGTCGGGCGAAACCGCCAGCGAAGAAGAACTGGCCGCGTTACAGGCGGAGTTGGAAGCGGCGCAAGCGGCCGCCGATGCTGCTGCCACCGAGGCCGCGGCCGCCGAAGCTGCGGCCGCAGAAGCGGCAGCGGCGGAAGAAGCGGCTGCGGCTGGCGGCGAAGGCGGACAGGTCTATCGGATCGGCATCTTTGAGGACCCGCTCACGACGAATTACTGGAGCTACCTCGGCCCGGACAACTCGGTCTGGACTGCGTACATTCTCAGCGGCGAGGCGCCGAGTCTATACACGCTCTCCGACCAGCGCTTTGACTTCGTCCCCTCACTGGCCGACGGCCTGCCCGGCGAGCCGACCGAAGAAGGCGACTTTGTCACTATCACGGTCAAGATGCAAGAGGGTCCGACCTGGAGCGACGGCGAGCCGATCACGGCCCACGATGTCGTCTTCACGGTCAGCACCTCGCTCGACTTGCAGCTCACCGGCAACTGGTCCTCGATCTACCGCCCCACCGACATCGATCATGTCGAAGCAGTAGATGACTACACCGTGAAGTTCTACTTCAACAGCACGCCCGGCCTCGCGGTCTGGCAGTATGCGGCCGCGCAAGGTCCGATCCTGCCGGAGCACTTCTACGGCGACGCCGTAGCCGAGGCGCGCTCGTTCATCGAGGGCGTAACAGAGCCGGATGTCGAACGTCCTGAGGACTGCGAAGCCGCAGATGCAGATGCAGATGCTTGCGCTGCCTGGGCGACTTACGACGAAGCCTTTGAGAACGCCCGTAAGACTCTGTACGAAGCCGAGTTTGAAGACATACCAACTGGCGGCGGCTACGCAACCAGCAAGTTTGAGCCCGGCGCGTTTGTCGAGCGCGTACAGAACGACAGCTACTACTTCGCCGGCGCGCAGATCACCGAGTATGACGACGGCACGTGGCAGATGGCGCTGCCGAGCGGCGATACGTTCCAGCTCTACGGCGACGGCTCCGGGGAGGCGATCCTGGACTTCACGGGCGGTCCATACGCTCCGCAGGTCGTCTTCTCGATCTACGGCGATCAGAACGCGGCCTTCCTGGCGCTGGCCGACGGCGAGATCGACTACGTACTCAACCCGCTGAGCCTGGCGCGCGGTCTGCGCGAGCAGGCGCAGCAGGGCAGCGATGTCGTTACCTACACCAATGCGGACAACGGCCTGTTCTACCTGGCGTTCAATATGCGTAAGCTGCCGATGGCGCTGCCCGAGTTCCGCGAAGCGGTCGACTTCCTCATCGACAAGGAATTCGTGGCCGACACCGTGCTGCAAGGTTCGGTCACCCCGACCTACTCGGTGGTGCCGCCGGGTAACGGCTTCTGGTTCAACCCGGATGTAGCTACCCCGCAGGTGGGCCTGTCGCGCGAAGAGCGCATCAACAAGGCCGTGGAAATCTTAAAGGCCGCCGGTTGGTCCTGGGAGACGGAGCCGGCCTGGAACGAAGACCGGCAAGATGTGGACCCCGGTGTGGGCATGCGCATGCCGGCGGACGCCTCTGTCCGCGCTGGTGGAGCGTTAGCTGCGCCGGCTGAACAAGGGCAGCTCGTTCCGGACCTGACCATCCTGGGTCCCGGCCCGGCCTACGACCCGCAGCGCGCCGTCTTCAACCAGTGGATCAGCGAGTGGATGCGCGAACTGGGCGTTCCGGTGGAGTCGGAACTGACCGGCTTCAACACCATCCTGACGCCGGTGTTCATCGAAGCCAACTTCGACTTGTACATCCTCGGGTGGGGCCTGTCGATCTACCCGGATTACCTGGTGGACTTCTTCCACAGCTCGAACGACACCGCAATCTCCGGCAACTACAACACGCCGGGCCTGCATAGCGACGCGTTTGACGCAGCCGGCGACGCTTTCCTGGCGGAAACGGACATCCAGAAAGCGCAGGCGCTAGCTTACGAGCTACAGGACATCCTGGCGCAGGAGCGACCCTACATCCCACTCTTCAACCGCCAGTCCATCGATCTGATCAGCCGCAACGTACATGTGCCGTACACGGAAGTGCTGGGCGGCATCTCGGATGCAAGCGGT